>NZ_JBSGDY010000037.1:0-44078 GCF_053602615.1 Micromonospora sp. NPDC004336 | reverse complement strand
ACCAGGGTTATCTGGTGGGGGGTTGGGGTGGGCAAGTGGGGGCCGCCGGGGGGGGAGGGCCCGGCCCGTCCGCACGGGGCGGGCACCCCTGGACCAGGCGGTGGACCAGACCTGGTCCAGGTGGTCCAGCCGACCTGGTCCACCAACGGCCGGCGGGGTGGACCAGGTCGCCCCGGTCCACCCCGCCCCCGCGAGCCGCCCTCAGCGGCCCACGTCAGTGCTTGCGCTTGATCTCGTGGAACTCCACCCCCGACGTCGCCCGCCACTCCGCCACGGACATCCGCCCGGCCAGGATGTCGACCGACGCGACCAGGACCCGAGCGACCAGCAACGTATCCGCCGGCGCCAGCTCGCAGTCCGCGCCCACGTTGACCCGCTCCCCGCTCGACTCGCCGGTGATGAGGCTGTCCGTACGGGTCAGCTCCACGCACACCTCGTCGCCGGGGCCGAGGCACGCGGTGTGCCAGCGCTCCTGGCTGCTGGCCTCCAGGTCGCCCTTGAAGACGTGTGGCCCGTGGTCCTCCTCGCACCACGGCGGGCACGGGCGGATCACCCAGGCGTCACGCTGAGCCGGCTCACCGGTGCCCGCGGGCGCCCGTGAGTCGGTGCCCGCGGGCACCTGCGCGGGCACGGCGTGAGCCGGGGGGCTCACCGGAAGGAGGGTGGCCGTAGCCACCGTGGCCAGGCCGGCCGGCAGTCCACGCCGATTCATCGTCACGTCTCCCTTGCGCTGATTCATGCTGGTGGCCACGGTGCCCGCGGCCGATTCGTGAGCCGGCTCAAGAGCCGGTTGGTGAGCCGCCGCCAGACCCGCTCGTGAGCCGCTCGTGAGCCGCTCGTGAGCCGCTCGGCGGTCACTGTCCGCGCCCTGGGACGGCGGTCGGAAAGCGGAAGATGTAGCCGCAGCGGCGGTCGATGTGCAGCGGCGCGGACGCCCGGTACGGGGTCAAGCCCACCGCGTGGATCGCGGCCGTCGCGCCCTCGGCGTGCGGGCCGTACGTGTAGACCGAGGCGTCGAGCGACCCGTGTAGAAGCCCGCCGGCCGGCGAGTACACCTCGATGCGGACGGTGGCCGGCTTGCCGCAGCCGACCCACACCATGCGGCGGCTCACCGGGCCCCGCCGAGGGCGCGGGCGATCAGGGACGAGAGGCCAGCGGCCAGCTCGGCAGCGGTGGCGAGCTTCAGCACCAGGAAGTTGTCCGGCTCGAAGCTGGGCGTGTCGGTCGGGTCCAGCGGCTCGGAGAACTGGGCAACGGTCAGGTACGGCGGGTTCCCGCCGGCCGCCTCGATGTGGAGCACGAGCCGTTCCGCCGGCGTGGTGACCTCCACCGGGGCGGACACGTGCACGTCGGGGTTCGCGTTGTGGGTGGTGGGCAGGCACCAGGCGGGCAGTCCGGGCGGGCCATCAGCGCCGCCACGGGTGCAGCGAGGACGGCCGCTCTACGACGGCGCCGAGACCGCCGCGGCGGATCAGCTCCGGCCGCACCCCGGACCGGACACCACCGGCCCGGGAGGTGGCCTGCATCGTCGCCGTGGACGCCACCAGCAGCCCGGGGAGGGTGTTGTGGTCGTCGGTGACGATCAGGTCCGCGTCGCCGTTGCCGATCATCGCGTGGGCTTCGCGCCAGTGGTCGGGGCCGACCAGGGCCACCAGCTTGGCGCCGAGGCGGTCGAGCCAGTCCAGGACCCGCAACTGGGCCTTGCGGTCGTTGAGGTCGACGAGGAACACCACCCGGGTGGCCTCGGTGGTGGGGGCGGTCATCGGGCGTCCCGCACGAGGCGCGCCGCCTGGAGGAGCGCGGCGGCGAGCTGCTCGGCCTCGGCCGCCGTGTACGAGTCGCGGCATTCGGCGACGACAACCTCGGCCGGGCTGCGCTGTCCGGTCTCCAGGTCGTCGACGGCGATGATGTCGACCTGGCCGACGCGCTCGCCGTCGCGGTCGAGGGTCGCCACGGTGCGGGCGTGCACCCGGGTCTGCATCATGGCCTCGACGTCGGCCTCCAGGGCGTGGGCATGGTTGGTCGTGCACCACGGCGGGCAGCCGGCGGTGAGGGCCCGGGCGACCTGCCGGACGGCTTCCGGGTTGCACGCCCGGATGAGCAGCTCGTCGTCGACGTCGTTGGGGCGGAGGCCGATGCCGGCGGTCCAGCCGTGCTCGCGGGCGATGTCGTCGATGGACAGGTCCACGGCCTCGGTCTCGGTGACGCCGAGCTGGGCGGCCACCTCAGCGACCGGGGTGCCGGCGGCGAGCAGGGTGCGGGCCGTGTGGGCGGGGTTGATCGGGGAAGGTCCCCCGAACGGTCAGGTTCGGGTTGGTGGGTGCGTCGATCAGCCGGCTACCGGCGGGGACGGGTGCGGATGCCATGATGGTCATGGGTCGACTCGCGATGCTGCTCGATCGGGCTCGGGGTGACGAGCTGAAGCTCACTGTTGAAGGTGGGCTACTGCGGCAGCACACGAAGCGGGTTCCGAATCGGCCCTGGGCGGTGGCGTCATCGAGCGCATCGGCAACGACATGAGTATGGACTCTCCTGTCGGAGTGGCGGGGAACATGCGTATCGGCAGCCGAGCCAAGGCCGTGTTCACCAACGCTGGTCCCGTCGAGGACCGGGTTCCTCGTGACGCTTCGGGGACGTGGAGCCGAAGATGTCCGCAAGCGACAGTGGCGCCTGCGCCCACGGCTGCTCCCTACTCGAAATGCGGTGCCGATTGCGGGCTCGCCACGAGCGTGCGTCAAACTGCGCGACGAAGCCTACGCGGCAGGTCACGCACTTGATTTCTCGAGGTCACGATCCTGGTCACAGGCTTGGAATCAGTGGAGTGAAGGTGGCGGCACTTATCGACATCGCGCTGCCGGTGGATGTCGAAGGGTCCTGATATGTGTACTTATCGGCACCCCTCAGCACGCCGAGACAGAACTGTTATGTAATTGGGCCGTCAAGGTCGGGGCACCGGCGGGTGCGTGGATGATGCTGGCGGCATCACCCGCCCGCCGCGCTACGAGTGCTCACCGGCCGGGCCGGATCGCGGGGATCCGGCCCGGCTTGGCTTAGATTCGACGACCCTGTGCGGCGTGAGGCGTTGGGCGATCTACAGCTCGCCTACCACGAGGGCTTCCTCGACGGCCGCCTGGCCCTTCTCCCGCCGCAACCTGTCTTCGTCCGTCGGCGCGGTGAGCACCTGGTGGATGACCTCCAGTGCCGGCCGGTCCAACGCCGCGTCGTTGATGGTGAACAAGGCGGGCATGACCTGCCGGTTCGCCCACCGGTTGTCCCGGTCGCCGACCTTGCCGGTGCGGAAGTTGCGGCGTGGGTCGCGGGCCCGGTCGACGAGGCGGAACCGGTGCAGCAGCTCGGTCGTCCGCCAGGCCGCGCGGGTGAGCCGGAAGCGTTCCTCGCGGTGGTCGGCGCGCAGGAAAACGCCGTGCTGCTGGTGCCGGCTGGGGAAGTGGCTGCGCAGCATGGCCAGTGCCAGGTACGCGGCGAGCTCGGCGTCGGTCAGGGCGAACACCCACAGGTTGGTGAAGAAGGTCGAGGAGATCCGGAACGAGCTGCCCGGGGTCGGCACTACGTAGCGGGGGTGTTCCTCGGCGGTGCTGGCCTCGGATTGCAGGTGCCAGGTCACCCCAGCCTTGTCCGGGTCATACTGCCGTCGTTTCCCGCCGGGCTGCTGACGGGGCAACCACAGCAGGTGCTCATGCTCCAGAGCGCGCATCGTCTCGGTGATCTGCCGGGCGCGCAGGGCCGCGGGTTTGCGGCCGGTGCCCTCGGTCCGCATCGTCTCCGAGAGGACCAACTGCCGCCACGGCTCGTACTCCTCGTTCGCGTGAGAGCCGACCCAGCGCACGTTGCGCACGGTGTCGCCCGGTCCGTACCGGCACTGCGCGTCGAAGATCATCAGCAGGAACAGGCGCAGTTGCAAACCCCTCGATTTGATCAGTCGGGCCGCCGCCGGGTCGGGACCGTTCGCGGGCTGCACCACGAACGACTTGCGGATGTGGATCCACTCGGGCTTGCGCCCCGGCGCGGCGGCTCCCTTGCGGCCCCCGTGCTCCCACAGGTGCCGCAGGTTCGCCCGGACCGCCCCGGCCAGCGGCCGGGATGGCTCGACGTCGTACGCCTCGCGTAGCGCCTTGACGAAGCCGATCCGGGCCCGCTCGCTGGCCGGTGGCTCCAGCATGGTCGGCGCGGTCACCGGTCGCCTCGCAGGGCGGTGACGTAGTGGGTTAGCGACGCCAGCACTCGCAGGCAGTGCCGGCGGGTGGCCGGCCGGCGCGCGGTGAGGGTGACCAGCGCGACGAGGACCACGCAGATCGTCACGGTCGCCACCGGAATGGCGAGCATGAGGGCGCTCCACCCGAGGTGGCCGGCGATGCCAGGCATGTGCAACGCTCCTACAGGTTCGGCAAGAGGGTCCGCCCCCGCGGTGCTTTGCCAGGCGATCTTGGGGGCGGGCCTTCGTGTTCTCCGCGCCGATCGGCGCGACGAAGCCAAGGATGGCCAACTTTTCGGCCGCTGTCGCGCTACCGATCTTGTACCGCTTCTCCCCTCAGCGACCACATAGTTGTGCCGTAGGATCGATGTACTGTGTGGTTGTTGAGAGGTTGTTGTCGGAGGGGTGAAGTTCGCTGATGCCGGCGGCATCACCGGCTGGTGTGGGGCGTGCTGGCGTCGGCGCGGCCGGCGCGGAATGATCCACCCCTATGATGATCAGCCTCGTACCGGGGACCTCGCACGCTGCGGTGCGCTCGACCCTCGTGCATCTTCAGGACGCGCTGGCCTCAGCGCAGCAGGCTGGCCCCGGCCGGGCGGTCGATCGTGCATACCGGTACCTGGAGTGGATGCACGAGGCACGCCGTCTGCTGCGCAACCAGATTCGCCCCGCCGGGCTGGAACAGCTCCTTCCGATGCAGAGCTACAAGCTGGTGCTCTCCGCCGTGGGCGCGCACCAGGTGCCGCTCGTCTCCCTGCCCCGAGAGCAGCCGGCGGGCGGCGCCCTGCACCTCGGCGGGGAGCGGCTCCTCAACGGTCTGGTCGCCGCGCAGGCCGATGAGCGGGTGCAGGCGCTTGCCGCTGCGGTCACCGACCTCGATGGCGCGGTCCAGCGCTTCAGTAGGCAGTTCGCCCAGGTGGTCGTGCTCGACACGAACGTCTACATCCATCACGAGCGCAAGCTGGAGGACCTCGACCTCGCCGGCGAACTGACCTTGGGCATCGCCGACATCCGGATCATCGTGCCCATGATGGTGGTCGACGAGCTGGACAAGGCCAAGCTCAGCGGCGGCGACAAGGGCTATCGCGCCGGATACACGGTGGCCTACATCGACCGCGTCGCGCAGGCCGGTGGCCAAATCCGCGCCGCCGCGTACGAACGCGAGCCGGATCCACGCGGTGGGGTCAGCGTCGAGGTGCTGCTCGACCCGGTCGGCCACGTCCGGCTGCCGATCAACGACGACGAGATTGTGGATCGCGCGGTGTCGCTGGAGCCGCTCGCCGGCCAGCCGGTGCGGCTGGTCACCTTCGACACCGGGATGGCGCTGCGAGCGCGCGCCGCCGGCCTGCGGGTGCACAAGCTGGAGCAGCCTCCCAAGGCTGCGGCGAAGCGATGCTCGGCCGGCGAGCCGGTGCCCGCCACCCGGGCCGAGCACCGCGGGTGACAGGTCCATCGGGAGTGTTCTGCACCAACCCCGGGTGCCCGCCGGCGTCGAGCATCGCTTGGCGCTGGCGCCGGCCACGGTAGCACCCCTCGCTGATGACTGGACGCTGCTAGAGATTGCTGGGTGGCCAGTCACGACGTCCGACAGGGGTCGCCAAGGAGCCACTGGCACCACTGGGCGGTACCGGCCATGGCCTCGGGCGGAATGCCGAGAGCACCCGGGTGCAGACGGTCGTAGGCGGCGCTGATCGCTGCGGCGTCGCGAGGACAGCAGAGCAGCCAGGGTGCGGCTACCTGGTGAGGCTCCAAGGTTGCCTGGAAGCCGTTCCCACTGATGCGTCCGGTGAGTAGCCCACGATCGATCAGGGCATGCCAGAGCGCCGCGGTGGGCCCGTGGTGGCGGCCCTCGCCCCACCCGTTGCTGGCAGACGCGCTGAAGACGGAGACCTTCAAGGGCAAGGGCTCGACCGTCACCTCGGCGGCGATCAGGGGTACGCCGAGCAGCCGTAGCGCGTGGGTGCGGTGGGTGCCGTTGGTGGTGATCTCATGGATCGGGCCGGCTGGGCCGGGGTGTCGGGTCAGGTGAACGTGCCCGTCGTCGGTGAGGATCTCGGCCAACGCCTGGCCAGGATCGGGCGCCGTGAGCAGCTTGCCGATAATCAACTGGACCTGTTGAGGACGGTGGCTGGCGAAGTCGTTCCAGGCGCTGGCGTTGCCGCCAACGATCGTGTCGGTCGCCACCCAATCGTTGATGGCGACGAGACCGAAGTCGTCGTGACTGCGGTCCTCCGGGCTGTACGACGCCCCTCTCACCAACGGGGCAGCCCGATTCAGCGCGGTCGCCCTGGCGGTGATCTTCTCCTGCAACCGCATTCGGTCGACCGGCCATTCGGTGCGGCGCTCGTGCAGCAGGGCAGCGAGGCGTAAGAGAACGTCGGTGCTGCCGGCAACGAACTCGTGGATCGCGTCGGGTTCCTGGAGGTCGTCATAATCCATGCGTCGGCGCCGGGGTACGACCGGGGGTGCCGTCGTCCAGCCGACCTCTGGTCGCGCGCCGTAGGGAGTAGACAGCCCGGCCAGTAGCTCGCGCACCGCCTCTCCGGATATCGCGATGCCCGCAGCGCGGCGGCCGTCCTCGGCGATCGCGCTGAAGCCGTTAGCGGCATGGGTGGTGGCGCTCCACCGCTCAGCGCCCGGTCGGGCCAGGTGCTCGCGGCGGAGCAGCACCTCGTACAGGCCAGCGGCCCACGTGGCGTCGTCTTCCGGAGCGTCGCTTTCACCCGCCACGTGGTCCAGGCCGAAGCCTCCAGCGCCCCTCGGGGTGGGCACGGCTGCCACTGTCTCGGCCGGCGATGCAACCGGCATCGCCGGCACCCGCTGGCGCCGGCGGGACAGCGCGGGGATGGACAGCAGCGACCACCACAGGCCGCATATGCCCGCGGCGATCCACCGGCCCGGACCGCCAGTGCCAGCGGCGACCATCGCGGCGCTGCCCGCGCCGTACAGCGTCCACCCGATTCGGGCGCCGGCCGAGCGGAACAGGCTGAACAGCAGCAGCACCACGCCGGCAACACACCAGGTCCACCACAGGGTGTTGCCGCTCACGGGCAGCCCTGCGGCATGGCTAGCAAGGTAGTCGCGCACGGGGTCGAGGATGATCCGGGCGAACGCCTGGTCATGCCCCCAGGCCGCCAGCTCCGCGATACCGCCACCAGCCCATACGACCAGCACACGGATCAGCGGCACGATGAGCAGGCCGAGCAGCGCCGTAGCCAGCAGAACTGCGAACAGGGGCAGCCACCACGGCGGCCAGCCCTCTCGCTCGCGGTCGAGCGCCTGCTGCCACATTGACTGTGCCAGCGCGGTCACCATCGACCGAGCCTGCGTTAGGAGCGTGCCCGAGGTGACGGTGGACGGGGCCGCGTCCGGTTCTGCAACTGCCGGCTCGTCCTTTCCCACTGTGCTCACGCCGCCACCCTCGCTTGTCTCGACCCGAAGAATCCATCAGCGCAAATCGGGGATCACAATGTCACAGTTGCGTCGCTCTGCGTTGTCCTCTCGCGTCAGGACGGGGTGGCAGGGCAGGTCCTTGACAGTTCGCCGTAACGGACCCGGTAACGGGGAAGGCCCCGCTGGCGGGGAGTGGCTGACATGGGATGCATTTGAAAGTGATGAGTTATGCCGTTCCGTCCGGGTACGCGGATGTATCGAGCTGTTCTAACACGCCGTGACAGAATCGTTGTAAAGCTGGGGGTCAAGGGGTCGTCGGTTCGAATCCGGCCGTCCCGACAAGGTGAAACAGCAGGTCAGAAGGCTGGTCCGAAACCTCGGGCCAGTCTTTCCGGCTTTCTGGGGCCACGCCGGTCAAGTGCGCCGTCTGATAGCGCTCCTTTGCCGTTGGTGAAGTCTCAAGCGTCCAGCCGGGATGCCTGCCGAATCGTTCGCTTTCTGGATCAAGGCGACTTCCGCCCGTGTCCACACTTCCTAAACCGCGTGCTGCGGTCGCTGAGGGTGTCAGCGTCCGGGGACCAGGTGGGGACCACGCGGTGTGCGCGATGGTGGCTGGCATGCCGTCGACTACGCGGCCTGAGAGACGCTCGCGCCGGCGGCGTACGGGCGCCGTCACCACCTGGGTCGTGCCTCGGGCGCAGCCCGCGATGTCGATTCTCCTCGCCGCGCTGCTCGTCTCCCTGCGGATCGTGGCCCGTCAGCCCCGGCGGCGGCAGGCCGGTGCGCGGTTTGGTACCGCGCTGGTGTAGGCGTGTCTGACGGTCGGTCGGCGAGCTTCGGCGCGTCCTCGATGGGGTTGAACCGCAGGTTGTAGATGGCGTCGGCCGCCGTGGACGTGGTGGTGTCGAGGGCCCAGTGATCGACGGCCGCCGTCAGCCCGGGGCAGCCCTGTTGGACATCTGTGAGCGATAACAGGATCGCAGTCCGTCGCGCCCTCGGTAGCGATCCGATCCGGCTCGGCGAGCATTTCGTGAGGCGGGCGTGGCCGAGCGGCTGGGCAGCTCTGATGGATGGGTGCCTCCAGGGGCGTAGATATTGATGATTAGCTACGGCTTGACGACGGCGATGTTATCGCTCACCCTCGATGTCGAGGATGACTTCTGCCGCGGCTCACCGGGCGAGCCCTCGCTGGTCGACCTCGCGATCATGACGTCCCCCAGGGCATGCGGACGTCATCCCAGGACATCCGCTGGCGACAGCGACCGGACTGCAGGGCGCTTCCACCAGCGACGGGCGAACGTCGTCCAGTACACCGACTGGGGCGGCAACAACCAGCAGTGGCAACTGATCCGTATCGGGTAGCTGGTCTTCCGTTCGGTGGCGCGGACGGCATCCGTTCGCGCCACCGCAGGCGGGCCACCGGCCAGGGACGTGCGCCGGTGGCCGCTCGCGCCCGTACGACGAACACCGTGCTGACGCCGGGCGTCGGCACGCACACCAGGCCATCCGCGTGCGTTCCGCTCGCGGGTGACCCCGACCAGAGGAGTGGACCATGAGTGCCATCGGTGCGGCTCGTCCCGCCCTTCCATCGAGACGTCGCTGGCGGTCAGGGCTGGCCGCAGCGGCTGCGGCGGTCATCGCGGCCGGCACGCTGGTCGCTGTGAACGCGGCCCCCGCGGCCGCGGCGACCGTGGACACCAGCGCCTGGTACGTCCTGGTGAACAGGAACAGCGGCAAGGTGCTGGACCTCTACGCCTCGGCCACCAACGACGGTGCGCGGATCAGCCAGTGGACGCGGAACGACGGGGCGAACCAGCAGTGGCAGTTCCTGGACTCGGGTGGCGGCTACTACAGGCTGAAGTCCCGGCACTCCGGCAAGGTTCTCGACGTGCACAACTGGTCGACCGCCGACGGCGGAGCGATCGTGCAGTGGTCTGACACCAACGCGACGAACCAGCAGTTTCGGCTCGCGGACTCGGACGGCGGTCACGTCCGGCTGATCAGCCGGCACAGCGGCAAGGCCGTGGAGGTGCAGGGTGCCTCCACCGCCGACGGTGGCAACATCGTGCAGTACGCCGACTGGAACGGCGCCAACCAGCAGTGGCAGCTCGCCCGCGTGGGCAGCGACGATCCGCCGCCGGGAGGCACCGGGTGCGGTAGGGCCCCGACGCTGTCCAGCGGCACGCACACGATTCAGAGCAACGGCAAGAGCCGCTCCTTCATCCTGCGGGTGCCCGTCAACTACAACAGCAACAACCCCTACCGGCTGATCTTCGCGTTCCACTGGCGCGGCGGCACCATGCAGGAAATCTCCTCGGGCGGCACCAGTGGGACGGCCTGGTCCTACTACGGGCAGCAGGAGCAGTCGAACAACAGCGCGATCCTGGTCGCGCCCCAGGGACTCGGCAACGGCTGGGGAAACGCCGGCGGTGAGGACGTCACCTTCGTCGACGACATGATCAGGCGGATCGAGAGTGACCTCTGCGTCAACCCGAGGCAGCGGTTCGCCCTCGGCTTCAGTTGGGGCGGCGGCATGAGCTATGCGCTCGCCTGCGCGCGGGCCACTGTCTTCCGGGCGGTCGCGGTCATCTCCGGCGCACAGATCAGCGGGTGTAGCGGTGGTACGCAGCCCATCGCGTACTTCGGGTTGCACGGCATCTCGGACAACGTCCTGAACATCTCGCAGGGGCGTTCGTTGCGCGACACGTTCGTCCGGAACAACGGGTGCACCGCCCAGAACCCGCCCGAGCCGGGGCCGGGCAGCCGTACGCACATCACGACCGCCTACTCCGGCTGCAGGGCCGGCTACCCGGTCCAGTGGGCCGCGTACGACAACGGTCACATGCCCGGACCGGTGGACGGGACGTACGCCGAGAGTGGTGTCACCACCTGGACCAAGGGTGAGATCTGGAGGTTCTTCGCGCAGTTCTCGTGACGCGGACGGGTCGGGCGGCGCCGGCTCCCGCGATGCGGGGGTCGGCGCCGGCCGGTCGTCGACGAGCTCGTCCATCCGGTCCACCGGCGCGCGTGGCCGGTCAGCCGGTCAGCGCTGGGTGGTGACGGGGGACCGCCACCACCCAGCCCACCGTCGGTCCGTTCAGGCGCGCGACCACTGCATGCTGGTCGCCGAGGTGCACGTACGCTGCTCGAGCGCGGCGCCGAGAGCGGTGGAGCCGCCGACCACGCCCAGGCACTTGTTGCTGTTGACGTTCACCAGTTCGTAGTAGCCGCTGCCGGTCGATCGCCAGGTGAACACCTGGTTCAGGCCCTCGTGGCACGTGTACTGCACGATCTGGGCACCGTCGGCCACCGAGGCGTTCAGGACGTCGACGCACTTGCCGCTGTTGACGCTCTGCAGCCGCACCGCCCCGTTGCCGGCGTCGAGGAAGCGCCACTGTTGCCAGGTCGAGCCGTTGCCGGTCCACTGACCGATCACGGCGAGGTTGTCGAGGTTGGGCTGCTGGACGTCGATGACCTGCCCACTGTTGCGGTTGGTGATCCGGTACGACGGCGAGGCGCCGCCGCCGCCGAACTGCCACCAGTTCACGTTGAACAGGTTGCCGCTGCCGCCGGCGAAGCGCAGGTGGAGGTCGTGCGTACCGGTGGCTCCGCTCACGCCGCACGTGGTGGTCGTCCAGTTCTGCCAGCCGCCGGTGCCACCCACGATGCAGGTGCCGACGAGCGGGCCGCTCGCACTGTCCAGCCGCACCTCGATGCGACCTCCGCTCGTGGCGGAGGCGACCCGCGCGGTGAAGGACGCGGCACCGGCGCCGAAGGCGACCCCCTTGACCTTGATGGTGTCGCCGTTCTCGATCCAGCCGACGTTCATGCCGCCCTCGCTGGACGGCTCGGTCTCGATGCCGGAGCCCCAGGCGATCGTCTCGGCCTCCTGCCGGACGTACGGGTTCAGCGTGCCGACCTGAGGAGGGCCCGCGGCGGTCATGTTGATCGTGGGAAAGGTGCCGTTGGAGTTGTAGGTGAACCGCTCCACCGCGACGGAGCGGGTGTAGCCGCCGCCGCCGGGCAGCGCGCCATTGTGGTAAAAGAAGTACGACCCGCCGTTGAAGTCGATGACACCGGCGTGGTTTGTGAAGCTGCTGCCCTGTCGGGGCATGATGGTCCCGCGGTACGTCCAGGGTCCCGTGGGGCCGGGCGCGGTCGAGTAGCCGATGAACTCGGAGCAGCACTCCGCCGCGAAGACGTTGTAGTAGAGACCGTTCCGCTTGTAGACCCAGGGGCCTTCCTCGTAGAGGGTCGGCCGGCTGGGGTTGCCGGTGCGGGTGCCGTACCCGGCGGTGGTGAGCGGGATCTGGGTCGCACCGCCCGAGAACGAGATCATGTCGGGGTTGAGCCGCACGTACCACAGGTTCGGGTTGCCCCAGTACAGGTATGCCTGACCGTCGTCGTCGATGAAGGCGTGCGGGTCGATCTCGCCGTTGCCGACGAGTGGTCGACCGAGCGCGTCCCGGAAGGGGCCGGTGGGGCTGTCCGCCACCCCGACTCCGATGACCATCTGCCCGTTCGAGCGCTGGCGTACGGGCACGTACCAGTAGAACTTCCCGTTGCGGGCCACGACCTGGCCGGCCCAGGCGTTGGCGTCCGCCCAGGCGAAGGTCGCCAGGTTCATGGGGACGCCATGATCCGTCCAGTTCACCATGTCGGCGGACGAGTACACCCGCCACTCGCGCATCGTGAAGTAGGTGGAGCCGTCCTCGTCGTGCCCGGTGTAGACGTACACCCGGCCGTTTTGCACCATCGGCGCCGGGTCAGCGGTGTAGATGTTCTGCACGATCGGGTTGTCGGCGCGCGCCGTAGGCGGCAGCACAGCGACTGCGCAGGCAAGGCTCGCGATTGCGGCGACCACGCGCCGGAATCCCCTTCGGGCCCGGCGCGGAGCTCGTTGTTCCATGACGTACCCCCAGATTGTCGGTTTCCACTGATCGGTGGGCCGGCCGGGTGGACGGCACGTCCACCCGGCCGGGCCGAGGTCAGCGACCGGAGGTCACACCCGGCTCCACCGCTGGTTCGCGTTGCCGTGGCAGGACCAGAGGATCACCGCCGTGCCGTTGGCCGTGCCGCCGTTGTTGACGTCGAGGCAGAGCGACGGGGAGCGGACGTTGCTGACCGTGCCGTTGCTGTTCGACGTCCACTGCTGGTTGGTGCCGCCGTGGCAGTCCCAGATCTGCACCCGGGTGCCGTTGGCCGCGCTGGTCGGGACGTCCAGGCACTTGCCGAGGATCCGCAGCGTCTGGCCGTCCTGGCTGATCTGCTGGTTGGCGTTGCCGTGGCAGTCCCAGATCAGGGTGCCGGTGCCGTTGGCGGTGTTGGCGTTGTCGACGTCGAGGCAGCGCCCTGCCGACTCGCTGCGCAGCCGGAACGTGGTCGGGGGCGGCGGGTCGGTGGTGCCGCCACCGCTGACCCGGAACACCACGGTGCCGTGTGCCGGGACGCTCGCGGAGATGCTCCCGGTCGTCGTGGAGGTGGCGTTGGTCCACGCGTCCCGCAGGGTGAACGAGCTGCCGGTCTTGCCGATCGCCGCCGCGGTGGTGGCGATCGTCGTGGTGGAGTTGCCCTGGTTGAACAGGGCGACGGCGACGTCGCCGTTGGTCAGCCGCTTGGTCAGGATCCGCCGGGTGCCGTCGTTGGAGACCTGGATCGCCTGGAGGCCGAGCGGGTCCTGGTTGATGGCGACCAGGTTCTGGTTCTTCAGGATCGCCAACGTCGCCGCGTTCGCCGAGCGCAGGTCGTTGCCCATCATGAGCGGCGCCGCCATGACCGACCAGAGCGCGAAGTGGCTGCGCATCTCGGTGTCGCTCATGCCGCCGTTGCCGACCTCCAGCATGTCCGGGTCGTTGAACCCGCCCGGTGCGGCGTAACCGGCCAGCGGCACGTTGACGTTGACGATGTTCTGGATGCCCATCGGGTAGCCGTTGGTCTGGCCGGTGTTCCACGCGTTGGTGATGTCCTCGGTGGTGCGCCAGAGGTTCGCCACGTCGCTCCAGTTGCGCTGCGGCCCGGTCTTCTCGTGGATGCTGTTCGGGTTGATGCTGTAGACGATCGGCCGGCCGGTGGCGGCCAGCGCGTCGCGCATGATGCCGAACCGGGCGACCTGGTCGTTAATCGTCCCGGTCGGCGAACACCAGTCGTACTTCAGGTAGTCGACGCCCCAGGCGGCGAACTGCCGGGCGTCCTGGTACTCGTGCCCCAGACTCCCGGTGGAGCCCGGGAAGGCATCGAAGTACTGGGCGCAGGTCTGATCCAGCGGAGCCTGGTAGAGGCCGAACAGCAAGCCCCGCGCGTGCAGGTAGTCCCCGAGCGCCTTCATCCCGCTCGGGAACCGCTCGGGGTGGGCCTGCAGGTTGCCTTGCGCGTCCCGGTTGGGGTTGAACCAGCAGTCGTCGACGACGACGTACTTGTACCCGAGGTCCCGCAGGCCGCTCGTCACGATCGAGTCGGCCATCTGGCGGATGAGCGTCTCGTTGATGGAGCAGCCGAAGGTGTTCCAGGTGTTCCAGCCCATCGGCGGGGTGCGGGCGACTCCGTTGTTCAGCGCCTGCGCCGGTTGCGGCGCGACGACACCGCCGGCGAAGGCGGTCGCGGCCGCCACCGCCAGGACGCCCAGGGCAGCGGTCATCCATCTCCTGCGTCTGTGCACGTGTTCCTCCTCGGGAGCTCCGGCGTCGGCGGTCGGTAGCCGGTGCCGTGACTGATCGGTACGGCGGGGACGGTTGTGCCCGTCCGTGCTCGCGGCAGGTTGCGGTGCGAGAGGCCGCCCGGCGACGGGCGGAGCCGAGGCGACGGTGCTCTCGTCGCGTCGGTCGCCCCGCTGTTGCCAGCCCGTCGGCTCCAGCCGGGCTGCCGTTCGCGGTGACGGGGCGATTGCAGTGATGTTATCGCTCACATCGATCTGTGTAAATTGAGAACAGATGATGTCGCTGGGAGAGTGTCGGCAGGTTGCCCTGCGATGGCGGACCGGGGCGGCTTCTCCGTAGATCAGGACCAGCGTGATCGAGAGTGCCGGAACGGGGCGCGGGCCTGTCGCCCCGCGAAATGGCGGCCCTGCCCGAGGTTACGCCTTGACTGGCGGCGTGTTATCGCTCACAGTCGATGGAGCGGAATGGTGGACCGTCTCGGCCCGCCAGATCGAAGATCAAAATTCTCGCGGGTCGTCCGGGCTGCGTCTCCTGGGCAGAGGCGCACCGACCTGTCGACGATCACGACGCGCTGCGGATCAGACCTGGTGGTCGGCTGCTGCCTGATGACGGCTCGACCGACCGACTCAGGCTCCCGGTTGTCTCCTGAAGGAGGATCATGTTTACCAGCGGTGGTCTCACCTGGGCTGTGTCAGGGCGGCGTGGGTGGCTGTCCCGCATCGCCGCGGTCGTGGTGGCCGTGCTGATCGGCGGCACGTTCGTTGCGGTGTCCCCGTCGCCGGTGTCGGCGGCGACGGTGGACACGAATGCCTGGTACGTGTTGGTGAATCGCAACAGCGGCAAGGTGTTGGATCTGTACAACATGGCCACGAACGACGGCGCGCGGATCGCGCAGTGGTCGCGTAACGACGGGAACTGGCAGCAGTGGCAGTTCGTCGACTCCGGCGGCGGCTACTACCGGTTGAGGTCGCGGCACTCCGGCAAGGTGCTGGACGTCTCCGGGGCCTCCACGGCCAACGGCGCGAGCGTGGTGCAGTGGGCCGACCACAACGGGACCAACCAGCAGTTCCGGCTAGCCGATTCGGCGGGTGGTTACGTGCGGTTGGTCAACCGGAACTCGAACAAGGTGGTGGAGGTGCAGAACGCCTCGACCGCCGACGGTGGCAACGTCGTGCAGTACGACGACTTCAACGGCAGCCACCAGCAGTGGCAACTGGTCCGCGTCGGCGACGGCGGAAACCCCGGTGGCACCTTCACCAACCCGGTCGTCTGGCAGGACTTCGCCGACGTCGACATCATCCGGGTCGGCGACGTCTACTACATGTCCGCCTCCACCATGCACTACTCGCCCGGCGCCCCGGTGCTGCGGTCGTGGGACCTGGTGAACTGGGAGTTCGCCGGGCACTCGGTGCCCCGGCTGGACTTCGGCACGAAGTACGACATGGCCGGCGGCAGCCACGGGTACGTGGACGGCATCTGGGCATCCACGCTGAACTACCGGCCGAGCAACCGGACCTTCTACTGGGCCGGCTGCATCGACTTCGCCCAGACGCACATCTACACCGCCTCCGCCGTCGACGGCACGTGGAGCCGGCACACCACCATCCCCAACTGCTACTACGACGCCGGGATGCTGGTCGACGACAACGACACCATGTACGTCGCGTACGGCAACGGCACGATCAGCGTGGCGCAGTTGTCGGCCGACGGGCGTACCCAGGTGCGGGCCCAGCAGGTGTACCAGACACCGTCGAGCATCGGCACGCTGGAGGGGGCGCGCTTCTACAAGCGCAACGGCGCGTACTACATCTGGCTCACCCGTCCCGCGAACGGCCAGTACGTGCTGAAGTCGACCAACGGCCCGTTCGGCCCGTACGAGCAGCGACAGGTGCTGCTCAACATGCCGGGCCCGATCTCCGGCGGCGGGGTGCCACACCAGGGCGGGCTCGTGCAGACCCCGAACGGCGCCTGGTACTACATGGCGTTCACCGACGCCTACCCCGGTGGTCGGATGCCGACGCTGGCTCCGATCACCTGGACCGGCGACGGCTGGCCCCAGGTGCAGACGGTCAACGGCTCCTGGGGCGTCAACTACCCCAACCCGCTGCCGTCGCGCCCGGTCAAGCCGCTCACCGGCACCGACACCTTCCCCGGCACGACCCTCGCCGTCCAGTACGAGTGGAACCACAACCCGGACGACAGCCGGTGGTCGGTGAACGACGGGCTGCGCCTGCAGACCGCCTCGGTGACCGACGACCTCTACCGGGCGCGCAACACGCTGACCCACCGGATCCAGGGTCCGACCTCGACGGGCACCATCGAGTTGGACTACTCCACCATGCGTGACGGCGACCGGGCCGGGTTGGCGATGCTGCGCGACACCTCGGCGTGGATCGGCGTCAAACGGGACAACGGGGCCACCCGCGTGGTCATGACCAACGGCCTGACCATGGGCACCGACAACTGGAACACCACCGGCAAGGGAACCGAGATCGCCAGCGCCCCGGTGTCCGGCGGACGGATCTGGTTGCGGGCCAACGCCGACATCCGGCCCGGCTCGGGGCGGCAGGCGAGGTTCTCGTACAGCACCGACGGGGTCACCTTCGTCCCGCTGGGCAACGCGCTCACCCTCAACAACGCCTGGCAGTTCTTCATGGGATACCGGTTCGGCATCTTCAACTACGCCACCCAGTCGTTGGGCGGCGCGGTGACGGTGCGCCGGTTCACCCTGGCGACGCCGTGACGTCGGTCGGGACCCCGAGTACGTAGGGGACACCACCGTGGGGTGATCGCACCTGCGCGGGGTGGGAGCGGAGCAGCGCCGTACCGCTCCCACCTCCGGGGGCCCGCTGGCCGACGCCGACGACCAGCGGGCCCCGCCACCGCCTTCCGGCCGTCCGACCCCTCCGCCGCGCCGGACACGAGGCGAGCTGCGTGGAGCCCGAAGGGCTGGGCCACACGTCGCCGTCGCCATCCCAGACGCAACACCGCACGGGGGATCTTTCACGCCGCAGTCGGCCCGCCTCGCCGTGGTCCACGTGGACAAAGGAAGCTCAGCGGGATCGGGCCGGCCGGTCAACCGCAGAGCGGGAGGTGCCGCGGTGCGTCTCGTACATCCGCCCGGCGACGATCAGGCCGGATGCGGCGGTGAGGGCCGCCACCACCCAGGTGGCGCCCCGGATCCCGACGACGTCCGCCAGGAAGCCGGCCAGCAGCGCGCCGACCGCGAAGCCACCGTCGCGCCAGAGTCGGTAGATGCCGACCGCGCGGGCCCGCCACACCGGGTGCGCGACGTCGCCGATCGTCGCGACCAGGGTGGGATAGACCATCGCGGTGCCGGCGCCGAGCAGGATCGTCGCCGTCGCCCACCACCCGAAGCTGCGCGCCCCGGCGATCAGCCCGAGCGCGCCGGCCTGGGTCAGCATGCCGACGACGATGAAGGGCTTGCGTCCGATCCGGTCCGAGAGGGGACCGGTGATGATCTGACCCAGACCCCAGAACGCGGGATAGAGGGCCGCCAGTACCCCGATCTTCGGTAGGGAGAGGCCTGCGGCGGCGAACAGCACGGGGAACAGGCCCCAGGCCAGGCCGTCGTTGAGGTTGTTCACCAGGCCGGCCTGGCTGGCCGAACTCAGTGCCGGTTCCCGCCAGCTGACCAGGCCGAAGACCTGCCGGGTGGTGAGGTTGCCCCGGTGAGCGTCCTCGGCAGCCTGGTGGGTGGCGGCCTCGTGGTGGGCGTGCCCCCGCGTCTCCCGCACCAGGAGCGAGGACAGGCCGAGGCCCACCGCCACGTAGGCGGCGCCCAGCAGGAACGGCGCCGGCCGCAGGCCGTACTGAGCGGCCAAGGCTCCGGTCGCAAGCGCCGTCGCGGCCACCGCAAGGTATCCGGCCGCCTCGTTCAGCCCCATCGCGAGGCCGCGCCGACGCGGCCCGACCAGGTCGATCTTCATGATCACGGTGGTGGACCAGGCTAGCCCCTGGTTCACGCCGAGCAGGACGTTGGCCGTCACGACCCAGCCCCAGCTCGGTGCCCAGATGAGCATCAGCGGTACGGGGATCGCCACCAGCCAGCCGGCCAGCAGCACAGGCTTGCGGCCGTAGCGGTCGGAGAGAGCACCGGCGACGAAGTTGGTGACCGCCTTGGTGCCGCCGAAGGCGAGGATGTAGGTGAGAGCGGCGGTGTAGGCGGTCAGGCCGAACTCCGTCTGGCCCAGGAGCGGCAGGACGGTGCGTTCGGTGCCGAGCACGCCACCCACCAACGCGTTGACCACGGCGAGGAGGAGGAACTGGGCGGCGTTCGCCCGTAGGCCGAGCCTCGGCCCGACGGGGCTCGCGGTCATGTCCACGTCCTTCTCTGTCATCCCTCACCTTCCACGGACGAGCAGGTCACCGAGGGGCCCTCGGTCACCTGCTCGTCCCTTGACGGTGGAATCAGACCGCGGCGCGCATCGTCTGCCAGGCGCCGTATCCGCCGAGCAGGTCGGAGACGTCCGTCCGACCGGCGTTGCGGAGCAGGCTGGCCGCCACGGAGGAGCGGTAGCCGCCGGCGCAGTGCACCACGATCGGCCGGTCGGTCGGCACCTCGTCGAGCCGGCGGGTCAGCTCGGCCAGGGGGATGTGCAGCGAGCCGTCGACGGCACCCTGCTCCCGCTCGCCGGCGTTGCGCACGTCCAGCACGGCGGGCGCTTCGGCCCCGTCCAGCGCCTCGCGCAGTTCCGTGGCGGTGACCCGGCTGGCCCGGTTCATGTCGGCGACCATCTCCAGGAAGGCCCCCTCGGGCTCCCGCAGGTATCCGATCACCTGGTCGAAGCCGATCCGGGCGAGGCGTACGACGATCTCCTCTTCCCGGTCCTGCGGGGCGACCACGAGCACCTTGCTGTCGGGGGCGACCACGCTGCCGGCGGTTTCGGCGAACCGGCCGTCGGCCGGGATGTTGATCGCACCCCGGACGTGACCGGCGGCGTACTCCTGCGGGTCGCGGGCGTCGACCACGACGGCGCCCTCGGCGCGGGCGGAGAGGAACTCGGCGGTGTCCAGCGGCCGGGCGGGTCGGGTGTGGTCGAACAGTTCGCGGGCCTTGCGGTTGAGCACGGCGTCGAAGGCGAAATAGCCGGGTGCTGTGGGCTGGCCGCCGCTGACCAGGGCGACGAACTGCTCCTCGCTCATCGGGGCGCAGGCGTAGTTGGTGCGGCGCTGCTCGCCGATGGTGGACTGCCGTTCGGTGGAGAGGTTCTTGCCGCAGGCCGAGCCGGCGCCGTGGGCGGGGAAGACCCGCACCTCGTCGGGGAGGCCCATCAGCTTGCGCTGCACGCTGTCGTAGAGCATCCGGCCCAGTTCGTCGGCGGTGACGCCGAGCGAGGCGAGCAGGTCGGGCCGGCCGACGTCGCCGATGAACAGCGCGTCGCCGGTCATGACCCCGTACGGGACGGTGTCGTCGGCGTGCTCGTGGACCAGGATGCTGATCGACTCGGGGGTGTGCCCCGGGGTCTCCATGATCTCGAGGGTCACGTCGCCGAGGCTGACGCGCTCCCCGTCGGCGAGCTTGCGGATCGGGTACTCGGTCTCGGCCCGTCGGCCGTAGCCGATCCACGCGCCGGTGGCCGCGGCGACCTCCAGGTGACCGGCGAGGAAGTCCGCGTGGAAGTGGGTGTTGATCACCCCTTCGATGGTCAGCCCCCGGGCCTGGGCGTCGGCCAGGTACTCGTCGATGTCGCGGCGCGGGTCGACGAGCACCGCCCGGCCGGTGGTCTCGTCGGCGACGAGGTACGAGGCCTGCGACAGACAGTCCAGGTAGTACTGGGTGAACAACATGGCGCTGAACTCCTTCCTAGTGATGCTCGGCGATGTAATCACGACAGCTTATACCCCTGGGGGTATCGTTTGGCCCAAGGTCCCGCCTTTCCGGGACCATCGCCCGCGGGTCGGGCGGTCAGATCAACCGGCCCGGTCGACCGCCCTTCGCCTGCAGCGGCAACCCGGCGTCCACCCAGGCCCGCATGCCGCCGGTCAGGTTGTGGACCCGGCCGTGGTTCCGGGCGAGCAGCGCGGCCGCCTGCCGGGAACGTGCTCCGGAGCGGCACACGGCGACGACCGGCCGGTCCGTCGGGATGTCGTCGAGTCGCTCCGCCAACTGGCCGAGCGGGATGTGTCGGGCGCGTGGTGCGTGCCCGGCCCGCCACTCGGCCGGCTCCCGGACGTCCAGCAGCACACCTCCGTTGGCAACCAGGTCGGCCGCCTGCTGGGGCCCCACGGACCGGTAGGGCTTCCCGAAGACCTTCTGCAGAACTCCGCCGATCTTCATGCGTCCGGCCCCGTCACGACCGGACGGCCGCTGCGGACCCATCCGCCGGTGCCGCCGCTGACCGAGCGGGCGTCGATGCCGGCGCGGGCCAGGAACTGCGCGGCGGCCAGGCTGCGGTTGCCGCTGGCGCAGATGACGAAGACGGACTGGCCACGGGGAAGATCCGCCACGACGGTGGGCAGTTGGGCCAGGGGCACCAGACGTGCGCCGGCCACGTGGCCCTCGACGTACTCGAACGGCTCTCGGACATCGAGCACCGCGGCGCCATCGGCGTGCGCGGCGGCGAAATCCGTCAGGTTCACCTCTCGCATTTCTTCTCCTCGGAGGGATATACCCCAGGGGGTATCTACGTCGAGCCTAACTCGGTCAGGTCGCCGCGCATTCCCGCCTACCCGGTTCGGCGCGTGGTTGGCCGCCGGGGGCACATACCCTGGGGGGTATATTGCCGTCGCTGTGGAACGTCGTCAACACGCGGAGGTGGAACATGGCGAGCGTGGCGCTCACCACAGCCGACTTCGAGGAGACCGTCTTCTCACGCGGCGTCGACCGCATGTCGATCTCGGTTAGCACCCCGAAGCCCTGCTCCTTCAGTGCCGCCCGGACCCGCGTCGTCCGGTAGCGTTCCTTGACCGCTGGTCAAGTCTCGGGCGTTCACATGGCATGTCTGCCGCATCGCTCGCCACCTGCACCAAGGCGGCCGCAAGCGGGCCGCGCCGGCTCGGCGCCGGCCTGCTGGCGACCTCCGGCCGGCATCGACCGGGTAGGCCGGTCACGGCGGGAGTTGTCAACGAGAGGCTGAGGCTTGACGCAGGCCGTCGTCGCCCGGAGAGGATGAGCGGGTGAGGTCTTCGCTTTCGACGCCACCTGCTATCCCCGCCGGTACCTTCGCCGCCAATCCCCAACCGAAACTTTCCGCCCAGGGCGGCCTCCTCATGAGGCCTTGGGAGGCTTCCGATGCGTCGGTCTTTTTCGCTGCGTACCGGGACCCCGAGATCCAGCACTGGCACACTCGCCAACCCGCATCCGAGGACCAGGTCCGTGAGTGGTTCGAACAGTATCGCCAGGCATGGGAGCAGGAGACGGGCGCGAGTTGGGCGGTGACGAGCGGCGGCGGTGGTGCGGTGCTGGGGCGCATCGCCATGGGCAGCATGAATCTCGACGACGGTGTCGCAGGATGCGCCTACTGGGTGCTTCCGGCCGCTCGCCGTGCCGGCGTGGCCTCCCGGGCGCTGACGGCACTGAGCGTCTGGGCACTCGGCGAGGCCGGTTTCCATCGTCTGCACCTGGATCACTCGACTCGCAACCCTGCGTCCTGCCGGGTCGCCGTCAAAGCCGGGTTCCTCCTGGAAGGCACCAAACGCAGCGACGCCGTCCACTCCGACGGCCGGCACGACATGCACCTGCACGCGCGTATCCGTGGCGACGAGGGACTCGCCTGACCCGGGTATGCCTCTGCAGTCCGCATCCAGTCCGCGAGAGGCCGACGGACGGCGGGGGAACGGCGAGAGATGCCGAGAGGCGTCTCCGCTGTTAGGAGCCGAGTCGGGCAGGTCGCTGGCTCACCCATCTTGATCTCATGATTCCTCGTCAACGGACATCGGATCGCGTGGGCCAGAGAACCCGGTCAAGGAAGCCCTCTATCGCCGTAGCCATCTCACCCAGCACCGCCGCAGACCTGGCAAGTGGCCCCGGGACGCGAAGCCCGTGATCAGCTCCCTCTGCCTCGAACACATGCGGTGACAGCTCGCGAGCGAGCTCCGGGCGCCAACTGCTGTCCGCCGTGCCGCCAATGAGAAGGCACGGCGCGCAGGCCCGGCGAAGACCCTTGATCACCTCCGCGCGGTGCAGCAACGGCGTGATCCAGATTGCCGGCAGCTCGTGGTCGGCGGCAAGATCCGCGGCGAGGGTGCCGAGCGAGTAGGCGATGATCAACGGTTTTGGCAATCCACGAAGGGCCGCCGCAATCTGCTCCGATGCCCACGGCCCTCGGGCCTCCGGCTCCGGCGGCACCTCGCCGCTCCATGACAGGTAGTGCAGCTGCGCGCCGCGCAGCCGCGCCGCATCGACGGCAAACGACTGGTGGGGAACGTGCCAGCAACCGCCGCTGCCCGGGATGACCAACACCGTTCGCTGCGTCGCCATGCCATCCCCTCTGCGGCTCCAACCCTGCCAGGAAGGCCCGGTGGGCTTCGTCGGAGCCTCACCAGCTGCAAGCTACCCGGCGCGGCAGCTCGCGCGTGCCCCGTGCGTCCTCGATCGCGCGGGCCTCGAAGGTCGACGGTGGTCGGCTCCCGACGGGCCAGCAGGCATGGCGCGCGACGACTCAGGGGGTGGCAGGGACGCGTCGGCGTAGGAGGCCGAGGTTCGCGCGGCCGTACGTCTGTCGCTTGATGGGTTTGATGCGGTTGACGGGGCCTGAACTCCAGGGTTGGGTGAGGGCGGCGTGCGGCCTACCGCCACCGGCCTTTGGGGCGGCTTGCCGTGTCGCCGGCTCTCCTCGCGACTGGACCCCGGGTCGTCGGTGCGAATCCGGCCGTTCCGACAACCGCCAGTAGCCCGTTGACCGGAGTCGGCGCCGGTCACCTGGTCCGGCCGGTTCCCGTGCCCCTCTCCAGCGATACGACTCGATACGAACGGACAGCGAGCAGACCGACACTCTGCTAGCGTCACGGCGCGAACGGAGGACCTGTCTTGCTGGCGAATGTGCGGGAAATCGTCCGGGGCCGGAAGGTCGTGCTCGTCGGCAAGCCCCTGAACCAGTATCAGACACTGGTCCGGCAGTTCGTCGGGCTCGGTTCGCATCCGCCGTTCATCGTGGCCAACGAACCTGTGGCTGACACCGGGGAACGGACGGTTCCGGACGGCGTCGGCGGCTGGTTCGCCGTGCCGCTGGACAGCGGCAGCTTCAGCCAGGTGGCACAGCAGACGGACGAGCTGCTTCGCCGCCCCCCGGTGGGCCTGTCGGCCGCCCTGGACGCCTACGACCCGGAGCGCGCCGCGCTGGTCTTCGTCGACTCCGCCGTGAGCAGCACCCATCTCGCCGGGCGCGTCGTCGCGGACGGCCGTGAACCGGCCTGGGCCCGTTACGAGGACAAGACCGTCGTCGACGACGTCTGGCGCAGCATCGGGTTCCCCCCGGTGCCGGCGGCGACGACGGCCCCCACCGCATCCGCCCTGCGCGATCTGCATCGCCGGCTGGACCAGGGCGCTGGCACGGTGTGGTCGGGCGACGCGTCGCGCGGTGTGAACGGCACGGCGGAGATGGTGCGCTGGATCCGCGACGAGGCGATGTTCGCCGACGCGGTGCGGTTCTTCTCCGCCAACTGCGACGTGGTCCGGGTGATGCCGTTCCACGAGGGCATTCCGGCGGGGATCAACGCATTCGTCACCGCGGACGGGGTGGCGGCGCTGCGCCCGTACGAGGAGGTGACGCTCCGGTTTCCGGAGACGGGCCGCTTCTACCACACCGGGTGCTCCACCTATCTCGACCCGGCTCCGGCGGCCCGGGCGGCGCTTCGGGACCTGGCCGTGCGGACCGGGGAGGAGCTGCGACGGCGGGTGGACTACCGCGGCGCCTTCACCATCAACGGCATCCTCACCGGGGAGGGGTTCGTCCCCACCGAGATCAATCCGCGGCTCGGCGGTGGGCACCGCCTGATGTCGGAGGTGCTGCCCGAGCTTCCCATGCAGCTGATCCAGGCGGCCTGCATCCTCCGCCACCCGCTCGGCGTGACCGCGGACGAGCTGGCCGAGACCGTGGTCGCGGAGGTGGACCGGCACCGCGCCGTCGCGATCGCCGCCAACGTGGTGACCGAGCCGAGAACGGGCGCCGCGGTGATGGGGCTGGTCCGGGACGGCGCCGGCGGGCTGAGGCTCGGCGGCCGGGGCGAGCGACCCGACGGCTACGTAGCGCACGTGTCGGTGGGGCAGGGTGGCCGCGGCGGCATCGTCACGCTGATGGACACGCCGTCCCTGTTCAGGGTCGGGGAATTCGTCGCGCCGCTGGTGGTCCAGGCGCTCGCCATCGCGGACCAGCGGTGGCAGACCGGAGTAGGGCCGGTCGGTGCCGCGGTACCGGCGACCGAGGGGAAGGCGTAGATGGGCTACCTGGAGGTCAGCAACCTCAGTTTCGGGTTTCCCGGCGGTCGGATGCTGTTCGAGAACGTCTCGTTCCGGGTCGGCGAGGGCCAGAAGGCGGCTCTGATCGGCGCCAACGGGGTGGGCAAGACGACTCTCCTGAAGATCCTCGCCGGTGAGCTGCCGGCGGCCGGCGGCGGAGTCCACCGGCAAGGCGATGTGCGTATGATGCCGCAGTTCATCGGCTCGATCAGGGACGACTCGTCGATCGTGGACATGCTGGCGGATCTGGACCGGGCGCCGATCCGGTCGGCATACCGCACGCTGCGCGCGGCGGAGTCCCGGATAGCCGCCGACGAGCGGAGTCAGATGGCGTACGCCGAGGCGCTCAGTGCCTGGGGCGACGTGGGCGGCTACGAGGCGGAGGTGGGGTGGGAGGTCAGCGTCACCAAGGCGCTCGGGCTGTCGCTCGACGAGGCCCGGGAGCGTCCGGTTCGCACGCTGTCCGGCGGTGAGCAGAAGAAGCTCGCACTGTCGTCGCTGCTCCTGGGCTCCGCCGACGTGCTGCTGCTCGACGAGCCGGACAACTACCTCGACATCCCGGCGAAGTACTGGATGGAGGAACAGCTCGCGGAGAGCCGCAAGACCGTTCTCTTCATCAGCCACGATCGTGAGGTCCTGGCTCGGGCGGCCACGCATGTCGTCACGCTGGAGGGCACGGGGGCCTGGGTGCACGGTGGCGGCTTCCGCGACTACCCGGAGGCCCGGGCGCGCCGGATGGCGCGTCTCGACGAGCTGCACCGGCGGTGGGACGAGGAGCACCAGCGGTTGAAGGACCTGGTCCGCACGCTGCAGCAGCAGGCGGCGGTCTCGTCGGCTATGGCGGCCCGTTACCGGGCGACCGTCACCCGCCTGGAGCGGTACGAACGCAGCGAGCGCCCGCAGCAGCGCCCGGCCGAGCAGAACGTGCGGATGTCCCTGAAGGGGGGACGGACCGGGAAGCGGGTGGTGGTCTTCGAACAGCTGGCGCTGACCGGGCTGACCAAGCCGTTCGACCTCGAAGTGTTCTTCGGGGAGCGCGTCGCGGTGCTCGGCAGTAACGGTACCGGCAAGTCCCACCTGCTGCGGCTGCTCGCGGCCGGTGGGACCGACGGCCACCTGCACGATCCGGAGCGTCACGGCAAGCCGGTGGCGCACACCGGCCAGCTGCGGCTGGGCGCGCGGGTGGTGCCCGGCTGGTTCGCCCAGACCCACGAGCGGCCCGACCTGACCGGCCGCACGCTTGTGGACATCCTCTGGACCGGCGACACGGACCGCCCGAGCCTGCCGCGCGGGGCGGCGGTCTCGGCCCTACGCCGGTACGAGATCCACGATCAGGCGGACAACCCGTTCGACACCCTCTCCGGCGGCCAGCAGGCGCGCTTCCAGATCCTCCTGCTGGAGTTGGCCGGGGCGACCCTGCTCCTGCTCGACGAGCCGACCGACAACCTGGACCTGCACAGCGCCGAGGCGCTGCAGACCGGCTTGGAGGCGTTCGACGGCACCGTGCTGGCGGTGACCCACGACCGGTGGTTCGCGCGCTGTTTCGACCGCTTCCTCACGCTGAGCGATGACGGTTCCGTCAGCGAGTCCTTCGAGCCGGGCATCTGAACAGGACGGACGACAGCCGGTCCGAGCGCGTGGCGGCGGTCCGTCGCGACCGACCGGCGCCGTCCGCGGCCCGGCACGCGTGCGCACCGCTGCCCCCGGCCAAGCGCACGAACGCGCGCGAATGCCGTATCACGCCGCTGCCTGATAAATCGCCCGGCGGACTGTCCGATATGTGCTCCGAATTACTCAAAGTGACGTTCAAATGACGTCGTTATCGTTCCGTTATCCGACGGGGCGGCGGCCGGATGGGCGTATCACTACGATCGATGTGTCGGGCTTCAATATGTGATGCCTGGCTGAGAATGTCGCCCCTGAAAGGAGGTAGACGGTGGAGGCAATGCTTGAGGAGACGGTTGTCGAGCAGGCCGAGGTCGTGTCCGAGGAGGCCGAGCTGGTCGAGCTCGAGTTCGACCGCGACGCGCTCAACGACTTCATCTCGATGAAGCACCGCAGCTGACGTAATCCGTAGCTGCGCGAGGGCGCCCCGGAATGCGGAAGCGCCGGGGCGCCCCACCAGGCAGAGGACATCGTGGTCGCCATTTCTCTTGATGCACTTCCGGTCGGTCCCGATCCATTCTGGCCGTGGGACTACAACGCCAGAATGATGAGCGAATTGGTCGTGCTGCCCATGCTGCGCGAGCCGGTCGGATCGAGCGGCCTTCGCCGTGCCGCCGCGGAAAGCGTCGAGTCGCCGGACGGCGGTCGCACGTGGATCGTCCGGCTCGGCAGGGATCTCTTCTGGTCCGACGGGGTGAGGCTCGACGCCGCGCACGCCGCCCGCTCGGTGCGCGCGGTCGCCCTCCGGCGGGGGTGGTCCGTGGGAAATCTGCTGGCGCCCGAGCCGGTGCGGGTGCTCGCCCCGGACACCGTCTCCATCGCCCTGCGCAGGCGGTGCACCTATTTTCCCGCGCTGCTCACCCTGCCGCAGTTCGCGCCGTCCCGGCGACTCGACGACGCGAGCCGGACGACCCTCGGCATGTACGTCTCCGCCGGGTCCGCCGACCCGGCGGTCATCCGGCTGGTCCGCAACGAGCGCCACGATGCGGCGTGCCTGCCGCGCGAGGTGCGGGCCGAGGTGTGCCCGGACCTCGCCACGTCGCTCGGCCACTTCGCCATTGGGCGCAGCGACATGACGCCGACGACAGGCTTCAGCCCGGCCGACGTCGAGTCCCTTCGCGGGCATCCCGCCCTGCACCGCCAACCGATCGCGGTGTACGCGAGCCTGGAGTTCGGGCGGGGTCTGCCCGCGGTTCGAGCGGACGCGCGGGTCCGCCGCGCGCTCGCTGCGGCGCTGGATCCGGTCGAGCTGATCGCGGGCACGGCCGGCCTGCTGGTGCCGGCACCCGTCCCCGCGCGGACGATGCTGGACGGCGCCACCGCGTCGACCCGGTGGCCCGGCATCGCCGCCGGTCCCGACCGGGCCGAGATCAGCCTGGTCCGAGCCGCGCTGGGCCCGATCGTCGAGTTCTGCTTCGCGGACTTCCCGCCCAACGACGTCTCGGTCGCCATCCTCGCGCGGCAGCTGAACGACGCCTTCGGGATCACCGTCACGCCCCGGTCGCTGTCCTACGACGACTACGTCGCAGCGGCCCGCAGCGGCTCGTACCAGTTGCTCTACACGCTCACCACGGCCGACTACCCGCACCCCTCGGCCCTGCTCGAACCCTGGACCTCCGGCGGTGCGGCAGCCAGGGAGGTCGGGCTCCGCGACGCCGAGCTGGACGGCCTCGTCGCGATCGCCGCGGCGAGCGGCCCCGAGGCCGAGGGCGAGGCCTGGGCAGAGGCGGAGAACCGGTGGTTGACGCAGCTGCCGCGCATCCCTCTCGCCCAGGTGATGGCGCACTATCTGGCCCGGCCGTGCCTGGGCGCGCTCGGGCTGACCACCGGCGGCCTGCTCCCGCTGGATCTGCTGGCTGCCGAAACGCTGTCCCAGAAGGAGAGTCATGCGACCGTCTGACACCACGACCCTCGACCAGCACGTGCTTGCCGACCTGGAGCGCAAGGCGACAGGGTTCATCGACGAACGCCACCTCGGCCCGGACACGGCGGCGGCGCTGCACGAGTGGTACCGGGCAGTGCCCGGGCGCCCGTTCGTCTTCCGCGACTTTCTCCGGCCGTCCGTGGCGAAGGGCGTCGCGTCGGCGATGGAGGCCCTTCCGGTCTGGTCGCGCTGCGCCACCATCTACGAGGGCTCCCGGGACAGCGCCGAGATCGACGAGGCGCAGTGGGCCGGGCACCCGCTGCGAGCGGCCCGGCACTTCGTCGGCCGCCCCCTACAGGCAGCCCTTGAGGACGGCGCGATGGCGCCGGAACACGTGAACGCGCTGCGCCAGTTCCTCGCCTTCGCCGTGCTCACCGATGTGCTGCGGAACTGGCTGGCGTCCCGTGTCGGTGTCCCACTGCAGCGCCGGACGACGATGGAGCTCGCCTGCTACCGCGACGGCGACGAGATCCGGCCCCACCAGGACCTGTTCCCCGGCCGCATCATGGCCGTCAACTTCTACCTCGATCAGGCCTACCGCGTCGGGACCGGCGGGCGGCTGGGGCTGCGCAACGAAGAGGACCAGGAGTTCACGGTCGACCCGCTCTACAACAGCTTCTCGCTCATCCCGGTCCGGGAGGGGTGCTGGCACTGGGTGGAGCCGTTCCGGGAGGAGCGGATGGGGCGGTACACCGTGAGCATCGGGCAGCACCACGCCTAGCCGGCGGGTCACCGCCGTACCGAAACGTCAGAAACATCGGGGGACTCAGTGCTCGGGTTGATATTTCCGCCGTTGGTCGGGTCGAACTTCGGCACCTTCTATCCCGCCACGGCGGTGCTAGCCGGCTACCTGGCGCAGCACGGCATCACCGACACGTGGCAGGAGGACCTCAACGAGGAGATGGCGTCCTACCTGGTCGAAACCGTCGGCACGCCCGCCGGACCGGTGACGGGCGTGGAGCCCGGCACCTTCCTGGAGGCGGCGGTGCGCTGGGTCTCGGGACACCGGGACCGGTTCGTCGACCCGGCGGGACGCCATCTCTTCAGCCCGGACAACCACCTGGGTCAGCTGCTGGAGACGCTGGCGCAGCCGCTGTCGATCGACCCCGGGGCCGACTGGCTGCTGCGCGGTTCGCTGGAGCTTCCGGCCGCCGACGTGTTCAGGCGGTTCTACGCCTGGCACGGCACGGTCGAGCGGCTCCCGTCGTCGACGCGGCTGCTCGGCCTCACCGTCGCCATGGGCCCGCAGCTCGTGCCGGCGCTGGTGCTGGCCGGCCTGCTCGCCGAGGCCCGCCCGGACATCCGGGTGGTGCTCGGCGGCCCCACGATCAGCCTGATGCATCCCGACGAGCTCGAACTGCTGCTGCGCGAGCATCCGTACGTGGCTTGCGCGGTCCGGTTCGACGGCGAGGTCCCGCTGCTCGCGCTGGCCAGGCAGGTCCGCGCGGGCGCGTGGGACCCGGGGGCGGTCCCGGGGGTGTCGTTCCTCGACGGCGGGGACGCGGTGCACGTGCCGCCGGGCCCGGGCCCCAACCTGAACAAGCTGCCGACGCCCGCGTTCCCCGCCCTCGTCGAGCGGCTGGCCGAGCCGCGCCTGAGCATCACGCAGGCGCGAGGGTGCTACTGGGGCAAGTGCGACTACTGCGACTTCGTGGAGCTGTACGACGGGAGCCCGCCCTACCGCGGCCGGCACGCCGACGCGTTCGTGCAGGAGATGGTCGAGCTGGAGCAACGATTCGGGGTACGCCGCTTCAACATCGTCACCGAATCGATCCCGCCGGCCTTCGCGCGGCGGATCAGCGAGCTCATGATCGAACGGAATCTCGGCTACACGTGGAACTCCTTCGCCATGGTGGACCGGCGGTTCGATCGGGAGTTGCTGGGCCGGATGGTGCAGGCCGGGTGCGAATACCTGGTGATCGGGCTGGAGACGACGGTCACCCGGGTGCTTCGCCTGGTGCACAAGTCCGCGGACCGCGACGAGAACTTCCGGTTCCTGCGGGACGCGAGAGACGCCGGCATGCGGCTCAAGGTCAATCTCATCCCCGATCTGCCCTCCACCACCTACGCCGAAGCGATGCAGGCCCTCGACGACATGCGGGAACTCGCGGACTGCCTGTACTCCGTCTCCGTCTTTCCGTTCGAGGCGACCCGCTCCTCCCGGGTGGGCCGGGATCCGGCGCGGTTCGGCCTCCTGACGGACGGGGCCGGCGACGCGACGGGCCAGTCGCAATTCGCGATGAACCACCTGCCCAACGTGGATCCCGCCATGACGCCGGACGAACGGCGCCGCGTGCACGACCTCTACCGGAGGTTCGCCGACGAGGTCGGCGCCGCCCGGGCACCGGGCGGCGGAGATCTCGACCTCGCCACGTCCGTGGTGCGGGTGCCCGTCGGCGATCTGGACGTGGTCGCCGACGGCGGTCGGATGATCTGTACCGACATGCGTACGCGGCTACGCACGACCGTGCCCGCCGCGGCGGCCGACCTGCTGGCACCCTACTGGACCGGAAGCCCGTTCAGCACCGCGGAGATGGCCGAGCGGCTGGGCCCGGCCGTGAGCGCGAAACTGCTGTCCGAGATACGGCGCAGCGGGCTACTCGAAGTGGTGTCGGCTGATGTCTGAGCCGGCTGGCTCGACCGGTGCCCGGTCGGCGGATTCGCTGGTCCGGCTGGTGGAGACGGTGGTCGTCACGCCGCGGAATCACGGATTCTGGCTGAGCCGGGGCAGGCGGGTCCTGAAGATCGGCGGGCCCGTGCCATGGCTGCGCCGTTGTCTCGCGCTGCTGCGGGACGGCTGCACCGTGGCCGAGTTGGCCCGGGGTGGACACGAGGTGGCGGTCGGCCGGCTGCTGGACCAGCTCGACGCCGAGCGGTGGCTCGCCGCCACCGACCGCCTCGACCGGGCCGGGTCCGTGCAGGAGCGGCAGATCGGCTATCTCACGCTGTTCGGGCCGGACGCGGAGCCACTCCAGCGGGCGCTCGACGGCGCGGTCGTCGGCGTCCTCGGCCTGGGCGGGGTCGGCTGCCTGGTCGCCCAGCACCTGGTCACCGCCGGGGTGCGCCGGCTGTGGCTGATGGATCCGGATGTCGTCGCGGCACCGAACCTCAACCGCCAGCACCTCTACCGGCTGGGGGACGTCGGGCGGCCGAAGGTGGAGGCCGCCGCGGGGCACCTCGCCGGGCTCGGCGACGGCATCGACGTCCGGCAGGTGCGGGCCCGTGTCGCGGCAGTCGAGGACCTTCAGGTGCTGCCGGACGATCTCGACCTGCTGGTGAACGCCGCGGACACGCCGTCCGACCTGAACGCGATCGTGGCGGAGTGGGCGCGGCCGCGGGGAATCGCCACCGTCACCGCCGCGCTCGGGCTGGACAGCGGCTACTGGGGCCCGTTGCTCGATCCGCATCGAGGACATTGCCCGGTCTGCTTCGAAAAGGCCAGGTCCGGTGGCCTCACCACCGACGAGCGGGCTCTCGAATCGGCCGAGAGCAGCCCCACGGCGTACTCCTTCGGACCCGCCAACGCCGTGGTGAGCGCGTTCCTGGCGCACGACGTCGTGCGGTTCCTGGCAACCGGAGAGGCACTGGCACTCAACAGACGGGCCGTCGTCGATTTCTCGACCGGACAGATCAGGTACCTTACCGGTCCCATCTGTTCCTGCAGCGCTGATCGAGCCGTTACGGCTTCAACGAAGGGTTCCGCAGCGTAATGCCCAACAGTTTCCTCAACCGCGAGTTGGCCGCCACCGGCTTCTACCGGCTGTGGCTCGGCGAGACCATGTCCGTGGCCGGCTCGCAGATCACCTACTTCGCCATCCCGATCATCGCGGTCCTGAGCCTCGGCGCCGACAGCGTGCAGATGGGCATCCTGGGGGCGGCCGGCTCGGCGGCGACCCTCGTCTTCGGCCTCTACGCCGGCGTCTGGGCCGACCGGTACGAGCGTCGGGGTCTGCTGCGCCGGCTCAACCTGGGCCGCGCGCTCGTCCTGCTCGTCGTGCCCGTCTGCTACCTGCTCGATCTGCTTTCCGTGCCGGTGCTCGTGCTGGTCGTCTTCACCGTCGGCACGCTCAGCCTCATCTTCGACAGCGCGATGTCGGCGTACGTCCCGCGCCTGGTCGGCCGCGCGCAGCTCACCCGGGCGAACTCCTGGATGGAGGGCAGCGCGGCGGTCGGTGAGGTCGCCGGGCCGGGCCTGGCCGGCGTGCTCGTCCAGCTGTTGTCGGTTCCGCTGGTACTGCTGGTCGACGCCTGTACGTACCTGGTGAGCGTCGTCGCGATGTCCCGGTTGCCGGAGGACAGGCCCGCGGTCGCGACCGAGCCGGAGGAGCAGGGCCGGTTCCGGCGCGCCACGTCCGGCATCATGCTGCTGCTACGGGACCGGATGCAACGGCCGCTGCTGGTGGCCGCCGCGCACTTCAACTTCTTCACCGCGATGTTCTTCGCGATCTATGTGCTCTACATCGTGAAGGTGCTGCACTTCAGCCCCGTGCAGATCGGCATCCTGGCGGCCCTGGGTGGCGGGGCGGGGCTGATGGCGTCGACGACCGCGAGCCGGATCAGCGACCGCTTCGGGCTCGGCCGTCCGCTGATCGTCGCGTATGCGCTCCCCGGAGCCGGTGCCGTTCTGACGCCGCTGGCCGCGAGCGTGTCCATGCCGGTCGCCTTCACGCTGGTGGCCGTGTCGCAGACGGTGTGGGTGTTCGCCGTCGTGGTGAACCTCATCCTCAGCGAGAGCATCAAGCAGGCGCTGGTCCCGTCCCACATGCTCGGCCGGGCGACGGCGAGCATCCGGTTCGTGAGCTGGGGCGTGGAACCGTTCGGCGCGCTGCTCGGCGGCCTGCTGGGCGCCACGCGGCTCGGGCTCGGCGGCACTCTGGTGCTGGCGAGCGTGGGCCTGGCCACCTCGGCTCTCTGGCCGCTGCTGAGCCCGGCGCGCGATCTCCGTGACCTGCCCGGCGCCGGCGACGAGCCGGCCGACGCCGCTGCCGACGGCTCAGCCGTCATCGCCGAGCAGACCGGATCCCGGGAGGGCGCGTGACGCGGCCGGTGCTCGACGCGGTGGCGAGCTTCTACCGGGGACGCAGGACCGTCCTGGTCGGGCGCCCGTTGGTGGCGTACGGCGCCACGGTCGCCACGTTGCGGTCGTGGGGTGCCGAGCCGCCGCTGGTGGTCGCCGACGGGCGGGGTCAGGGCAATCCACCCTCGGGCATCGACGGCGTCTACCTGGTGGACCTGGGCGCCCGTGAGCCGGGCGCGCTCGCCGCGGCGACGCAACGGCTGCTGGACGCGCCGCCGGAGGCGTTGGTGGCGCGGCTGGACCGCTACGACCCCGAGCATCGCGCACTCCTGTTGTGTGACAGCAACATCACCGGCACGGAGTTCGCGGGACGCGTGCTCGCTGACGGCCGGTCGGTGTGCTGCGCCCAGTGGGACCGCCCGGCCCGGTGGTCGAAGTTCTGCGCCGAGGTGGGCCTCGCCCAGCCCCGGTCCGCTCTGGTTCCCGCCGCCGAATCGCCAGCCGGGGTGGGCGACGGGCTGGATCTGGGGTTCGGGGTCCTCTGCCAGTTGGAGCCCGACGCCGACAACAGCTACCCGGCGGACGCGACCTATCTGGCCAGGACGGCCCGGGACTGGCAGACGATCGCCGACGTGGCGGCCGTCGGGCGATCCGAGGTGCGGCTGACGCCGGTGCTGCCGGGGATTCACTGCGGTGTGCCCGGTTTTGTCCTCGCCGACGGGGTGGTGACCCTCGCGCCGGTGGCGGAGATCTGGCTGCGCGACCCGTCGACGGCCCGGCTGCGCTGGGCGGGCTGTTCGACGTACCTGGAGGTGGACCCGGTGGCGGCGCAGAGCGCCCGGGCTGTGGCCGACCGCATCGGGCAGTACCTGCGGGACCGGTGCGGCTACCGGGGCGCCTTCCACGTCACCGGAGTGCTGGCCGGCCGATCCTTCACCCCCGGCGGGTTGACCGCACGGCTGCACGCCGGCCACCGGCTGCTCTCGGACATGACACCTGATCTACCGTGGGGTCTGCTGCACGCGGCGATCCGTTCGGCGCCGGAGTCGATGGTCACCTCGGCGCAGCTGCAGGAGGAGCTGGACGCCGCCGTGGCCGGCGCTCGACGGGCGGACATCATGCTGACCACGCCGGTGGCGGGAGCCGCAGCGGGGCGCACCCGCTGGCTCACCGCCACCCCCGACGGCCGGCCGGAACTGGCGGCCGGGACGGACGACAGCGCCGCGTGCCTGGTATACGGGGACTATCTGGGCCAAGGCCTGGTGATGCTGGTGCCCAGTCCGGGGCTGGGCGTGCGGGGAAGCACGCTGACGTCCTTCGTCGCGCGGGCGTTCGCGATCTCCGACGACCTCTGGGCGACGGGGCTGGCGGATCTGGAGCCGGTCTGACGGCACGGGCGCGGCACGGAGGTCGGGCCGCGGGCATCCGGTCGTGCCGACCACGGCCTGGGCGATCGCGATGTGCGGCGCGGGGCGGGCCATCACCTCGGCGCCCGGTCAGCGCGTCTGATGCCATGGACGTGGGCGACGGTGAGGTCGTGCGCCAGGGGCAGCGGCGGCGAGACCCACAGGAGCCTGCCCGCGGCGTCGGCGATGGCCTGCATGCTTCATCGATCTCCGGGCTGGCCGCGCCGCCCCGGGTCGCAGGAACAGCTTGAAAACAGGCTGGACAATCGTTAGCGTCTATCTTTGCGGTAAATTCGAGGAATCGCACATTCGGGACGGATATATCCGCTCCGGCGGCGCGGTGGGGCCGACGAACGATGTTCCTTCCCGGTTGCGCCGTCTCTGATGGCAGAAGCCGCCATCTCCGCCGGCCTGCCAGTCGCCTGCCGATTCGGCAATCGGAAGGGGCAGCGAAATTGGATTGTCATGGGTATCCTTCCCGTCAAGCAAGGGTGATCACCGTCGGTGGACCTGGGGGAGCCGGCGCCCAGAGCCGGGCTGGCTGTAACCCAGCTGGCCAACGCATCGAAAGAGGAGCGGGGGTGATTTCCATGATGCTCAAGAAGGTGAAGGTAAAGGCGAAGCCGAACGCGTCCCACCTGCCGGCAGTCATCAAGACCGCCAAGGCCAAGTAGCGCGACGAGTGGACGGGCCTCTCGCCCGTCCGCTCCCTACTTTCGAGGAGCACAGTGGTCTTTCCGCAGGTCACCCTGGTCGCGATGCCGTGGCAGGCGGTGTCGTCGCCCTCGCTGCCGCTCGGCCTGCTGCGCACGGTCTGTGTCGAGCACGGAATGCCGTTGCCGGTAACCTATCATGGAAGCATCCACTGGGCCGAATACCTGCTCGAGCACACCGACGGCGAGATCACGCCGCAGGATTACGGCCGCATAGCCGAAGAGGGCGTCTTCGACGGGATCGGCGACTGGATTTTCACCGGCACGCTCTACGAAGATGCCGAATGGAGCGTCGCTGCCTTCCGCGAATATGCCGCACAGCGTGGCCTCGACACCTCGCTCGCCTTCCGGATGCGACGGCTGGCGAGGTCCTACATGGACGAGGCCGTGGCCCGGGTGCTCGCCGACGAGCCGCGCATTGTCGGGTTCTCGACCACGTTCATGCAGAACGTGCCCTCGCTCGCGCTCGCGCGGCGGATAAAGGCGGCCGCACCAGAGACGACCATCGTGTTCGGCGGAGGGAACTGCGATGGTCCGATGGGTGTCGCGTTGCACAACTCGTTCGCCGATATCGACTATGTCGTGCGTGGGGAGGCCGAGCGGGCTTTTCCGCAGCTGCTGCACGTCTTGGCCGGAGGTGGCGGTCTCGCCGACATTCCTGCCCTGTGCTGGCGCGATGGCGACGGCAACACCCGGGTCAACCCACAGGCGGCGCCGATGCTGCCGGCGTCGATGTTCCCGAAACCCGACTACGACGACTGGTTCTCGGAGTTCGAGAGCTCGCCGATTCGGGAGTACCTGGATCCGACGCTGGTCCTGGAGTCCGCTCGCGGGTGCTGGTGGGGGGAGCTGCACCACTGCACGTTCTGTGGTCTCAACGGCAGCGTGATGACCTTCCGTGCCAAGGAGCCGGAGCGATTTGTCGACGAGCTGACCACGCTGGTCGGCCGGCATCGGACACTCGACGTGATGATGGTCGACAACATCATCGACAACGATTATTTCCATGGCGCACTGCCGCGGCTGGCGGCGTTGGACTGGGACTTCCGGTTGCACTACGAGGTGAAGGCCAATTTGAGCCGCAACCAGATCGCGGTGCTGCGCTCAGCGGGCGTCATGCACGTCCAACCCGGGATCGAATCGTTGGTGAGCTCGGTGCTCAAGCTCATGGACAAGGGTGTCAGTGCCGTGCACAACGTCCGGGTGTTGCGCGACGGCGAATCCGCTGGGCTGACCGTGTCGTGGAACTGGTTGGTCGGCTTCCCCGGCGAGACCGAGGCGGACTACGCCGAGGTGCTTGCGCAGCTGCCCGCCCTTGTCCACCTGCAGCCACCGACGGGTGCCTGCCGTGTCGTCCTCGAACGATTCAGTCCATACTTCGAGAGGCCGGAGCTGGGCTTCGCGCAGCGGCGCCCGTCGATCATCTACCGCCACACGTACGATCTTCCCGAATCCGTGTTGGCCGATCTGGTGTATCTCTTCGACACCGAGCCAGCGGGAATCGACGACGCGTCGGTGAGCCGGCTCGCCGAGCAGCTCGACCAATGGCAGGCGGGCTACGCCAACAGCCGCCTGGTCTGTTCGACCGACACCGACGGAATAACTATCCTCGACCGCCGGGTTGGCTGGCCGCAACGCGATCATCACATCACCGATGAGCGGCTCGTGGCCGCCTACCGCATTCTCGAGGAGGGTCACTCCGTCGTGGGGATGACCCGGAAACTGGATGATATGGGCGTACCGATCGCGCCGGATGAACTGGCGCAGTGGCTCGACCAGTTGCGGCGTGCCGGCCTGACCTTCGTCGAGAGTGGACGCATCCTGGCGCTGGCGACCACCGACGTGCCGGTCAAGGCGGGACGATGAACCCCCGAGAGACCGTCGAACTCGTCGCCGGGTTGCGCGATTCGATGTCGCAGGGGAGAAGGCCATCCTGGCGGGTGCCGGCCGGCGTCTCCTTCGATCCGACGTTGCTGTGCCACCTGCCGCCCCCGTGCGACTCCGAACTTCCCGGATGGACGGAAAAGCATGCCTACGGGTTGCACTACTACCGCAAGGGGCCGGCCTTCTTCACCATCAAGGATCTACGGAGGGAGGAGGCGTCGCAGTCGATCCTTCTGGACGATCCGCAGGCCGTACCGATATTCGAGAGCCTGACCGGGGTGGTAGACGTGAATCGGGCTTCCGCGGACGTCGCAACCCTGGTGAACCTGCTGGACGCTGAACGGATGATCTTCCGCTCCGAGCGTTGGGTGACATTGTTGCCGTATCGGATGCGCCGGTGGCCGGTGCCCTGCAACGCGGTGTAGCGCATGAGTGATCTGTGGGCAGGAAATCAAGCGGGCTGGGCCGTCCAGTGGCTCGAGTTTTCCCTGCCCGGTCGCGTCGGCCTGGAGAAGCTCCGGCGTTATCGGGTCAATGTCAGCTTCCTGCTGAGCGGCTGGCAATGCATCTTCGGGCAGGGGTGCCCGGGGATTCTCGTGACCGGTGCGGCGGAGGATCTGGCCTGCTGCCAGGCCGGGGTGCACCTTTCCGACGACGACGATCTGTCGAATGTGCGGTACTGGGTGGGCCGGCTCACCCCCTCCGACGCCGACTCGATGGGGGACGTGGTCAGCGGAGACTGGCTTGTCGACACCGGGCATGACGGGCCCGGCCGGTACCGGACCATGGTCCGAGACGGAGCCTGTGTGCTCGCCAACCGGTTCGATGGCCCTGCCGGGAAGCCCGGCTGCAGTCTGCATGCCCTCGCGCTCCGGATGGGCGTCCATCCGTCGGAGACCAAGCCCGAGATCTGCTGGCAGATACCGCTCTCGGTGGACGGGGAGTACGTCGAGGAGACCGAGCAACTCGTCATCACGGTCACCGCCACTCCGGGCCACAACTGGGGGTGCGCCACGACCAGCGAGCTCGGCGCGCCGGGCTGGTGGTGCACCGAGGCTCCGGACGCGTTCACCGGAGAGGACTACGTCTACGTTTCCCGTGAGGTGGAGTTGCGCAAACTGATGGGTGACGACGGGTACGACACCATGGCGAGCCTCCTTCGCGACGTTCACGTGAAGATGCCACCGCCCGGTTCCGGGCGTAGTCATCGCATGCCAGGCGAGCTGATCAACGACGGCCGCCCCTTGATCCCGATCGCTGTCGCCAGTCGTAAGCAGCGTTGGGAGGAGAACGGCATGACGTCGGAGCTCGACAGGTCCCGGAAGTACTTCCGGGACCACGACATCAACTGAGTCGTTGTGGCGCCGGGCAGCGCGGGCGAACGCTCAGACCAGGCGGCCCGCCGCATCCGCGGTGACTCGGCCGTGCCGCTGCGCGGGGTCCTTCCGCGTCCGGACGAACGAGCAGGGGTTTGCCCTGCGTGCCTGCGGGTAGGCGCGTGCCGCCCGGAAGAGGAAGCGGCAGCGGCGGGAGGATGAGTCGGTGACTGCTCGGCCGTCGAGCCGGTACGCGCGTGCCGAGCGGCGCTGAGCGCCCCATGACACGGCGGCTGCGACGAGGACTGCGTCCGGTCACCGAACGCACCCAGGTCACCCCGGCCGAGTTGTTCTTCGACGTGGTCTTCGTGTTCGCCTTTCTGCAGGTCAACACCCTCATGACCAACGAGGCGGAGCCGCTTCGGATCACGCACGGGCTGCTGGTGCTGGTCATGCTCTGGTGGTCGTGGTCGCTGTTCGCCTGGCTCGGCAACCGGGTCCGGGCCAACTACGGCCTGTCCCGGTTCACCATCCTCGCCGTCACCCCGGTCATGTTCGTACTCGCGGTCGCCGTCCCCGAGGCGTTCCAGGACCTCGCCGGGGGTGTGAACAGCGCGCTGTGGTTCGTCGCGTGTTTCGTGCTCGTGCGCGTGCTGTACCTGATCCTCCGGCTGTACGCCTCATCCGGGCTGACCCGCCGCGATGTCGCGGCGCTCGTCGTGCCGATGGTCGTCGCCTCGCTGCTGCTGACGGCCGCGGCGCTGCTGCCCCGTTCCGGGATCGAGCAGGACCGGGTGCAACTCGGGCAGGTGACCCTCTGGGCGGTCGCTGTCGTGGTGGACTACGGCTTCGGCCTGGCGTTACCGGTGCCGGCCCGGGAGGTCCGATCCGCGCGGCACTGGACCGAGCGCCACAACCTGATCGTCATCGTGGCACTCGGTGAGGTGCTGGTCGCCGTCGGCATCGCTGGAAGAGATCTACCCGGCACACCCGCCCTGTTCGCCGCCTCCGCGCTGGCGGTGGTCATCGCCGGAGCACTGGAGTGGATCTACTTCGACGTCTCCACGCTCGCGGGCGAGCACGCGCTTCGTGCCGCGCGGCCGGCACAGCGGGTGGCACTGGCCCGCGACGGCTACAGCTACCTCCACCTGCCGATGATCACCGGCATCATCCTGCTGGCACTCGGCCTCAAGCACGTCCCGGCCCTCATCGGCGACACCAACGCCTACCAGCGCGGTGATCCCCTCGAGGACCTCGGCCGCTGGGCCATGTACTGCGGTGTGGCCCTGTTCCTGGTGGCACACGCCGCGTTCCAGTGGCGGCTGAGCCCGGCGGTGGCCCGAAACGTCGGCTGGCCGCGGTTGATCGGCGCAGCCTGCGTACTCGCGCTGCTGCCCGTCACCGCGAGGATCTCCGCCCTGCGCGCACTGGCCTGGCTCGCGGCGATCTGCCTCGTCACCGCAATCACGGAGTTCGTCGTCAGCGGCAGGCACCGGCGCCAGCTACGGCAGGCGCTGCACGAGGAAGTAGCAGACGCCCCGCCGGACGACGGAGAACAGGGATCGGCCAGCCTCACGCCCGGCTGATCACGCCAAGCCCACGAGCATCCGACCGCCGAGCGGACACCGCGCCGCGCCGTGGCGAACCCGAGACGATCGCCCGCACCGCCGACGGCAGGGGACCGCAGCCGCCGCCGGCGAACCGCCTCCCACCGTTCGAAGCCGATACGGCTGATCTTGAGGTGCCGGAGCGCCGCTAGGATCGTCGGCGTGGCGACGCGGCTCGTGCAGATCAACATGAAGGCCCGGGACGACTCCGCGCTGGGCGGTTTCTGGGCGAAGGCGCTCGGCTGGGAACTCTCCAGCGAGGGCCCGGGCGTCACCAACCTCGAACCGGAGGGCTTCGTCTACCCCGACCCCGTCGCCGTCTGCGTCGACCTCATCGCCTCCCCGGAACCCAAGACGGTGAAGAACCGGGTGCACGTCGACCTCGCGACCACCTCGGCGGTCCATCAGGCGGAGGTGGTCGCGCGCCTGACGGAGCTCGGCGCGACTCCCACCGACGTGGGCCAGGGCGACGTCCCGTGGACGGTCATGGCCGATCCGGAGGGCAACGAGTTCTGCGTGCTGGACCCCCGACCGCTGCACCGGGACAACGGGCCGATCGCCGCGGTGGTGGTCGACTGCGCGGATCCGCGAGCCATGGCCGACTTCTGGGGCAGGGCCACGGACTGGGCCGTGCACACGGTTACCGACCACGAGGCGGTGCTGCGCTCCGCCAGCGGCGTCGGCCCGTATCTGCGGTTCGTCCGTACGCCCGAGCCGAAGACCGGCTGGAACCGCGTCCATCTCGACGTCCGCCCGTACCCCGGTGACGACCTGGCGGCCGAGGCGGCCAGGTTGCGGGCTCTCGGCGCCGCCGCCATCGACCTGGACGTCCCGTGGCGGGTCCTCGCCGACCCGGAGGGCAACGAGTTCTGCCTGCTCACCCCCGCCTGACCCGACCCTCGTCGTCCGCCCGCGACGCCCACGAGCCCAGCGGCCACGAGCCCGGTGGTCGGGCCGTCCGGGGGTCGGTGCTGATTCGGCGCTGGCCTACGTGGCGGTGGGATCGGCTCACGCGTTGTCGAGCACGAACGCCCGCATGAGCTCGGCGCACTCGGCGCCGTGCGTCTCCAGCAGGAGGTGGCCGCCGTCGTAGACGTGTGCGTCCATGCGGTCGAGGGCGCGGTGGTAGGCGAGGACCTCGTCGACGTCGAAGTAGGGGTCGTGCCGTCCCCACAGCACGAGCGCCGGCGGCTGGTGCGCGCGGTGGTACTCGGCGAGCTCGTCGAAGCGGGCGACGTGGTTGGCGTAGTCGGTGAACAGCGCGAACTGCGCGTCGACGTTGCCGGGTCGGCTCATCCGTTCCCAGTCGAGGTGCCACGACTCGGGAGCGTGCAGGGCGCGCAGGCGGTCCGGCAGCCCGGCGAGGTACTGGTCACGGGTGCCGGCGAAGTTCAGCCAGTCCGGCAGCGCGGCGCGCTTCTCGTCGGTCGGGTCGGCCCAGTACGCCCTGGCGCTGTCCCACTGCTCGCCGAGGCCGTCGTCGTGCGCGTTGCCGCTCTGGACGATCAGGCCGCGGATGCGGGTCGGGGCGCGGGTGGCCAGGTGGTATCCCACCGGTGCGCCGAAGTCGTGCAGGTAGACGAAGAAGCGCTCGATCCCGAGCTGGTCGAGGAGGGCCTCGACCGTCCGCGAGAGGTTCGCGAAGGTGTAGTCGTAGTCGCCGGTGGTGGGCGACGAGGACATGCCGAAGCCGGGCAGGTCGGGTGCGATCACGTACGCGACGTCGGCGAGCGTGGGCATGATCTCGCGGAACGTGTGCGACGAGCTGGGGAATCCGTGCAGCAGCAGGAGCGTCGGCTGGCCGGGGCGCCCGGCCTCGCGGAAGAACACGTCCAGGCCGTCGACGTCGGCCTGTCGGTGGCGGACCTTCCGGACGGCCTGCATCGTCTCCTCCTCCTGGCTGCGCTGACGGCAGCCGCCCGCCGGAATCGGCCCCGCGCCCGACGAGTGCCGTGCGGATGATCGCCGCCGCGCTCCCCGCGTCCGCCGGTGACGACCGGTCGTGCGCCGGGCGGCGGCGCGAGCGCCGCGCTCGCCCACCAGCCCATCGTGCCGGACCCGGAGCGACGTCGTCCGACCGTTTCGACACCCGGAGCCGCCGCCGATCGCGCCCGCAGCTCCGGTCAGCGCGCCTCGCGGGTCGCTAAGCGGGCGGAGCGGCCGAGGACGGTGAGGGTGTCCCGTGGATCGAGTTCCACCGCCACGGCGACGGTGCTCGTGCTGGCGGCGGCCGTGACGAGGGCGCCGATGTCGAGGCTCCGGCCGGAGCCGTCGGTGACGACGCCGGCGTCGAGCCGCAGGCCGGCCACGGGTGAGCCGAACGCGGCCGACGCGGCCTCCAGCAGCCGCCGGCGGGCCACGACCGCGGCGACCCGGACGGGGGTGCAGGACGAGATCGTCGTGGTCGGTCCGCCGGTCACCGGGCCGGCCGTCAGCGGTGGCCGGGCCTCGGTCAGCACGGTGGCTGGGCGACGGGGCCGTCAGACAGACACAGGACGCAGGCTGATGCGTATCGCGACACCGCTGGCCTACGCCACGGACCCGAGGAGCGGCGCGGACACCGTCGCCGCCTGGGAGCAGACGGCCTCGACGTGGTCCGGGTGTCGGAGGCGTACGGCTTCGACGCGCCGACCGTCATGGGCTACCTCGCGCCGACCTGGTGATCGTCGTGGCCCGCACCGACCCGGCGGCGGGGCACCGGGGGATCAGCCTGCTGGTGGTCGAGCGGCGCATGGCCGGCTTCGAGCGGGGCCGCAACCTCGACAAGATCGGGTTGGACAGACTGCCGATGCCGTCGCCGCTGTGGGCGTGACAGCCGCTCATGGACGGGGTCGGCGGCGCAGTCGTCGCGTCACCCCTGGACGACCTGAATTGCATGTTGCGCTCCCTCGCATGGCGGCCGGTGGCGATGTGGAATCGCTGATTCGGAGTGCGATCGAGGAGCTTGGAAACACCAATGACATAAGCGTGGAAAGACGTCCGCCGGACCCGGGTTACACGCCTCCTCCGGACCGGGCGTCAGCGTTTCGGGAGATTGTCGCGAAGACCTCGTCTCACCTCGATTCGCTGGAGCCGTGGTACTTCGAGTCCAAGGAGTTCCACGTCAATTGGCAGTTGTCGGACACCGGCGGCGAAGGCCCGCTCGTCGTCGGGGAATTCTGCCTGCAGAACCTGCACAGGGCCTTGACCGCTTGGCAGGTCCCGTTGGAGGACGTCAACCTCGCGGCGGACAAGCGCAAAATCCTTGCCGAGCTGAAGGTAATCGACGACACGCCGTACCAAGGGGCGGGCAGACTGACAGGGCTTCGGGTCACAGCGGGTGCGATCGAACCGGAGCTCTGGTATTACGACATGAGCACATCCCGCCTGGAACGGCTCGATCTCAACTACGGGGCCTACATCCGTAGCCTGCTGATCACCAAAGGCACGAGCGGCTGGCAGTACCTCTTCGCGGATGTCGACCTCACCGAGTCGTGGATCCAGGACGACGTCCTCATGTTCGGTGAGATGCTTCGGCTGTTCCCGCGCATGTTCCCGAATCACCAGTACGCGGAGTTGCAAGAGCGCCTCGAAGCACGCCGGTGACCTGCCCGTCGGGAGAAATCCGGTGCTTCCGGTGGGGCTGCTGGACGCGGTCGTGAGCGGCGGCGGGCACGACGATTGCTAGCGCTGAGACCTGACGGGTGTGGCGCGTGCGTCTCGATGGCAGTGGGTGATGGGGCGCCGTTCGCGTGGCCGGCCCGGTGGGGCGACCTCCACGTCGTCCCGGACCCTGAGAGCGTGTTTGAGAAGGTCTGTTGTGGACGGCGTGGTGGCATGACTTCCACCGGCGAGACGGGCAGGGTGGCGCGGTGTCTGCACGCCGTG
>NZ_JBSGDY010000036.1:0-44893 GCF_053602615.1 Micromonospora sp. NPDC004336 | reverse complement strand
GGGCGGGCCGAGCCGCCCACCCGGAGGCGCTGGTTCAGCCGTTGGGGAACAGCTTCCCGTAGTCGGCGTACGCCATGGCGACGTCGGCCTGGGCCCAGAACCGGTGGTACCGGAACTCCGGCTCGGGGCCGCCGTCGAGGTACGCCTGGACCTTGGGCCACGCCGGGTCGTTCTTGTAGAAGGAGCGGATGTCGACGAAGCTCTTGCCCGGGGCGATGGCGTCGCCGTTGGCCATCGTGCCCGTCCAGCCCGGCGGCACGTAGAGGCCCTGGCCGGTGGCGGCGTCGTAGGTGTCGTCGAAGCGCCGGTAGTCGCCGCGCTTCTCCACCGTGGACACGCCCTGGGCGTCGCTGGCCGCGTGCAGGGCGTCCAGCAGCCCCTTGGCGGTGTTCTTCGCCGCCGCGTTGCCCGACTTGGCCGCGTACGCGATCAGGGTCCGGGCGTAGGCTGCGGCGACGCCGACGTCCTGGCCCTTCACGGTGACCTCGACGTGCAGGTTGGTGTTGGGCTGCGGGTTGGTCGGGTTCCAGGTGGTGGGCTGGCCGGTCCACTTCATGTCCGACGGGATCGACCAGTCGGCGCCGAGCGTGGTGTTGGCGATGGCCCACGGCACCCACTTGTCCAGCAGCGCCTTGGCCTTGGCGTTGCCGGTCTGCAGGTACAGCTCGGCGATGCGCTGCATCGACCAGGCCTGCATGCCGAACCACTGGTTCGACGGCGGGTCGTTGTAGACCGGGTCGACGTCGTAGTACATGCCGTAGAAGGTCGACGTGCCGGCCGGCGGCTGGCCGTAGTGGCCGCCCCAGCTGTTGGTCGCGCCGCCGGCGATGCCGCCCTCGGCGGACTGGAGCCAGGTGTAGAACTCCAGCTGCCGCTCGAAGCTCTTGGTCCAGTCGGCGACCGCGGTCGGCGACTTCGGCTTCAGCTCGTTGACGTTGGTCAGCGCCCACGCCGCGAACGGGTTCTGGTAGCCGAAGTGGTTGTGGCTGGAACCGATGCGCCACGACCAGTTCTGGTTCGTCTCGTACGCGCCGCCCCAGGCGTAGTACCAGGACATCAGGTAGTGCGCCGAGTCCTTGCCGGTGCCGGCCGGGCAGGCGCTCGCCCCGACGCAGTTGCCGATCTTCTTGAAGTACTTGTCGAACATGGCGTACCGCAGGTAGTCGCCCATCTTCGCGGCCTTGGCCACGGTGGCCGCCACGTCGGCCTCCCTGCCCTGCTCCCGGGCCCAGGTCAGGGCCCAGTAGGCGGCCTGCACGGCGCGGGCGTCGGCGTCGGGGGCGTTGGTGTACTTCCACTGCTTAGCCGGGGCGTTGGCCTCCTTGACGAACAGGTCGAGGAAGCCGTACCGGCCGCCGTGGGCGAAGGTGTCGCAGGACGGCTGCGGCACGGTCTCCCACACCGACTCCTGGGTGCCGCGCTGGAAGGTGTTGATGTACGCCGGCCGGCTGGTGCCGTCGCCGCAGCGGCCGTAGCCGTAGGTGTTGTCCACGTCGAGCAGCCAGTGCATGCCGTAGATGTCACCGGTGCCGTAGGTGGACTGGAGCTCGGCGCGCAGCGGGTCCTGCCCGACCGGCACGGACGCCTCCAGCTGCGACGGGTACTGGCTGGGCAGGTCGTGCTCGGCGGCGTACTGCGCGGTGCCCGCCGCGCCCGCCGTCGGCTGGTCCGAATGATTCGGAATTATATATTTTTCCATGACGGTCCAGGCGTTGTTGAACGGCGCCCAGTTCTGGGTCACCCGCCCGTAGTTGGCCTCCAGCCAGAGCCAGAAGCTGAACGCCTCCGAGGTCGTCTCGTGGCCGTGGTCGGGCGCCTCGACGATCAGCGTCTCGACCGAGTGGTACGGCACGCCCTCGGGGCTGAAGTAGCCCGAGTTCTTGATCTTGCCGTACTGGTCGAGGAACCGCTTGACGTAGGTGTTGTCCCCGCCGCCGGTGTCGTTGTCGACCTCGGTGGCGGTGATCGCCAGCGGCGCGTAGCCGGTCGCCGAGGCGGTGACGGTGGCGGTGCCGCCGACCGTGTCGGCGTCCTCGGCCGCCGCGACCGTCACGTTCGCCCCGGTGTTCCAGTTGCTCGGGGTCAGCGTCACCGAGGCCGGCGAGACGGTGATGTCGGTGTCCCCGGTGCGCGCCAGGGTCACCGGCACGTTGGCGCTCGGCGCGGCGCTGAGCTTGAGGTTGACCGTCGAGCTGCCGCCCTCGGTCACGCTCACCGCCGACGGGGTGGCCACCAGCACCGGCCCGGACGCCGCCGAGACGGTGAAGGACTTCTCCGCCGTGGCGGTCAGGTTGGCGTTGTCGTACGCCTTGGCCTGCACGGTGTACGCGCCGGCGGGCAGGTCCTCCAGCGTGTAGCCGTACGGGGCGGTGGTGTCGGTGTTGACCAGCAGGCCGTTGCGGTAGAACTCGACCTTGCTGATGGTGCCGTCGGGGTCGCTGGCGGTGGCGGTCAGCGGCACGTCGGCGGGGGCCTCGAAGGGCCCGGCCGGCACTCCGAGCGTGACCGTCGGCGGCTGTTGCTGGGTGCCGCCGCAGGTCACCCCGTTGACGGAGAACGAGGTGGGCTTCGGGTTGGCGCCGCCGTGCGAGCCGTTGAAGCCGATGCTGGTCGAGGCGCCGGTGCCGAGGCTGCCGTTCCACGACTCGTTGGTCGCGGTGACCTCGTTGCCGGTCTGGCTCCACCTGGCCGACCAGCCCTGCGTGACCCGCTGGTCGCCGGGGAAGGCGAACTTCAACGTCCAGCCGTTGATCGGGTCGCCGAGGTTCTTGATGGTGACGTTGGCGGTGAAGCCGTTGTTCCAGTCGCTGGTCGCGTAGACCACGTCGCAGGCCGGGGCGGCCTGCGCGGCGCCGGCCGGCAGGGTCACCCCGCCGACGGCGAGCGCGGCGGCGGCGACCATCGCCAGGCGGCGACGTCTTGCCAGATTTCTCATGTGCGCGGTGTCTCCTCTGACCTGGCCGGGGACGCGGGCCCCGGCGAGGGCGCCTCCCGCGATGGGGGATTCGAGGCGCCCGGGGATGGTGGTCGGCCCCGGCCCGGCCGGGGTGGCGGCGGGCGGCGCCCCTTCGGCGGGGCTGCGCCGGCCGCGTCGGGTGCCGTGCCGGAGACACCGGCTGCCCTCGGCCCCCACGCTCACGCGATCTGGCTCCGTGTCGCGGTGGCGCCAGTGTGCCACGCATGGAAGCGCTCCCACAATGGGCGCGGGCGCGCCGGACAATCAGATGTTTCGATCTTGTTTTGGGTCTTTCACAAAGCCGTGACGGGCGTTACAGTCGCAAGCATCGTCGATGGGAGCGCTTCCATCGACAAGGTTCCAACTGGAAGATCACCCGGGATCCGTCCGACGGGACCGGGGAGTCAGCCCGAGGGCTGACGGCGGGCCAGCCCGGACGCCGCCGTCAGCCGTCAACCCGCCAACGTGGAGGGAGGTGGATCCTCAAGCCACTCGCGTGGCCCGGCTCCCGCGCGACACGCACGACAGGACGCCAATTCCGCCCGTGCGTGTGCAGCAACGGTGGGGACGGGGGTTGCCCTCCCCCGTCCCCACACTAAGCCCCCTCGCACGATGGGAAAAGAGGCCGACGGAACTGGCCGCTGTCGCCGTTCCGAACGGCCTCGTCCGCTGTCCGCCCACCTTCACCCGCCCCGCCCGGCGACCCGCGGCGCCCCGCCCCCCGCCTCGGCCGGCACGTTCGCGCCCGCACGCCACCGCGCGCCCCCGCCCCGCACCGCCGACCCTCGGGCGCGCGCCGCGGACCCCTTCCGCCCGCTCCGACCGCCGCCACCCCCGCCCCGGCCCCCGACCGGTCTACCGGCGGCGATCGACGGGCGCCGTCCGACTATGCTGGGAGCGCTCCCGGCCCGGCGGTGGCCACGCAGACCACGAGGAGAACCCATGTCGATGCCCACCCGGCGGCAGCCGCTCGCCCACGCCGCGCCCCCCGCCACCGCCCGCGCCGCCACCGGCACCGGACCGGGCGCCGCCGCGACCGCCGGCCCGCCCCTCGACCACGCGGACCCGGACGGCGGGCCCGCGCCGCAGACCGGGGAGACCCCGGCCGCCGGCCTGCGCTTCCCGCCGGACTTCGGCTGGGGCGCGGCCACCTCGGCCTACCAGATCGAGGGCGCCGCCAAGGAGGACGGCCGGGGCGAGTCGGTCTGGGACACCTTCAGCCGTACGCCCGGGCGCACGCGCAACGGCGACACCGGCGACGTCGCCGCCGACCACTACCACCGGTACGCCGAGGACCTCGACCTGATGCGCGACCTGGGGCTGCACAGCTACCGGTTCTCCATCTCCTGGCCGCGCGTGCAGGCCGACGGCGCCGGCGCTCCCAACCAGCGCGGCCTCGACTTCTACCGCCGGCTGGTCGACGGGCTGCACGAGCGGGGCATCACGCCGATGGCGACCCTGTTCCACTGGGACCTGCCGCAGGCCCTCCAGGACGCCGGGGGCTGGGAGTCGCGCGACGTCGCCCACCGGTTCGCCGACTACGCCGAGATCGTCTACCGCGCCCTCGGCGACCGGGTGCCGACCTGGCTGACCATCAACGAGCCGAAGACGGTCGTGCAGAACGGCTACCTCTCGGGGCACCACGCGCCGGGCCGGCAGGATCCCGACGCCGCGTACCTGGTCGCCCACCACCTCCAGCTCGCCCACGGGCTCGCCGTCGCGGCGCTGCGCGCCACCGGCCCCGGCCGGATCGGCCCGGCCCTGAACCTGCACCCCTGCTACCCGGCCGACGACTCCCCCGAGGCGGCGAGGGCGAGCCGGCTCTACGACGGCTACGAGAACCGCCTCTACCTCGACTCCATCCTCACCGGCCGCTACCCGCAGGACGTGCTGGACGACCTCGGACCCGACAGCCGGATGGCGCGCGGAATCCGCGACGGGGACCTGGCCACCATCTCCGCGCCGGTGGACCTGCTGGCCGTGCAGTACTACACCCCGTACTACGTCACCGCCGACGGCCAGACGACCGAACGGTGGCCCACCTCGGAGGCCGACTGGCAGCAGATCTACCCCGACGGGATGTACGACATCCTGACCCGGATCACCCGCGACTACGGCCCGATCCCGCTCACCGTCACCGAGAACGGGCTGCCCACCCCCGACGTCCTCGACGCCGACGGCGTGGTCGACGACGCCGGACGGATCGGCTTCCTGCGCGACCACCTCGCCGCCGCCCACCGCGCCGTCGCCGCCGGGGTGCCGCTGGAGAGCTTCCACGTCTGGTCCCTGCTGGACAACTTCGAGTGGGCCGAGGGGTACGACCAGCGCTGGGGCCTGGTCTACGTGGACTACCCGACCCAGCGGCGCGTGCTCAAGCGCAGCGCCCACTGGTACCGCCAGGTCATCGCCGCCAACGGCCTCTGACCGCCCCGCCGGCATGCGCCCCGACCGGCGCGCGCCCGCGCCGGAAGGGCATCCGGGCCCGGCACCGCCATGCGACCTCGTCGCGGCAGGCCGCCGGGCCCGGGCAGGGCGTCGCCGGCGCGGGCCCGCGCGTCGGTCAGTCCACCGGGGCCGCCGACCAGCCGGCCCCGATGACGCCCAGCAGTCGCAACGCCTCGGCCGACCGGCTGCCCGGCGCGGCGGTGTGCAGGACGAGCCGCTGCCCGCCCCCGGCCAGCTCCAGCACCTCGCGATCCAGCGTCACCTCGCCCACCGCCCGGTGGGTCAGCACCATCCGGTCCGGACGGTCGGGCACGCAGACCCCGTGGTCCCGCCAGCGGCGCTCGAACTCGGGGCTGTCGGCGCGGAGCCGGGCCAGCAGCCGGCCCAGGGCCGGATCGTCCGGGTAGCGGCTGGCGGCCGCGCGCAGGTCCGTCACGCACCGCGCGGCCACGTCGTTCGCGCCGACCGGATCGACCTCCGGCGCCGGCCGGCCGCTGAACATCCGCCAGGCCAGGTTCCGCTCCCCCGGCGCCCAGTCGTCCGGGTCGCCCAGCACGGCCACCGCGAGCGAATTCCAGGCGAGCAGCTCGTACCGGACGTCGATGACGTAGGCGGGGGTGTCGGCGAGCCGGTCGAGCAGGTGTCGCACCCCGTTCGGCACCACGTCGTCCGGGCGGGCCGGCGGGTCGGGCACCTCGCCGGCGAGGCGGAACAGGTGCGCCCGCTCGGTCGGGTAGAGCAGCAGCGCGCGTCCCAGCGCCGCGAGCACCTGCCGGGACGGCCGCGGGGCCCGGGCCTGCTCCAGCCGGTTGTAGTAGTCCACCGAGATCGCGGCGAGCTGGGCGACCTCCTCCCGCCGCAGCCCCGGCGTGCGGCGGCGCGACCCGGGAGGCAGCCCGACCTCCTCCGGGCGCACCCGGGCGCGGCGGCAGCGGAGGAACTCGGCGAGCAGGGCGCGGTCCATCCGCCCATGATGGCCTGCGCCGCGACCGCCCAGCCAGGGACCGCCGGTCCCTGGATGGCCGGTGCCTTCCCGGCCCCGACGCGCCGCCGCAGGGTTGGTGGCATGAGCGCACAGGTCGCCCTCGTCACGGGGGCCAACAAGGGAATCGGTTACGAGATCGCGCGCGGCCTGGCCGCGGCGGGGCTGCGGGTGCTGATCGGCGCCCGGTCGGCCACGCGGGGCCGGGAGGCGGCCGGGAAGCTGGCCGCCGAGGGGTACGACGTGTCGACCGTGCCGCTCGACGTCACCGACCCGGAGTCGGTGGCCGCCGCCGCACGCACCGTGGAACGCGGGTACGGCCGGCTCGACGTGCTGGTCAACAACGCCGGGGTGCTGCTCGACTTCGGGGTCGCCCCGAGCGCCGCCCCGCTCGACGCGGTGCGGAGCACCTTCGAGACGAACGTGCTCGGGGTGGTGGCGGTGACCAACGCGATGCTGCCGCTGCTGCGCCGGGCGCCGGCCGGACGGATCGTCAACCTGTCCAGCGGGCTGGGCTCGCTCACCGTCGGCACCGACCCGGCGTCGCCCTACTCCCGGATGCCGATGGTGGCGTACAACGCCTCGAAGAGCGCGGTGAACGCGGTGACCGTCTGCTACGCCAACGAGCTGCGGGACACCCCGATCAAGGTCAACGCGGCCGACCCCGGGTACTGCGCCACGGACATGAACGGGGGCAGTGGCGACCGTACGCCCGAGCAGGGCGCGTCGGCCGCCGTACGGCTGGCGACCCTGCCGGCCGACGTGTCGGGCCCCGTCCCCGGTGCGCGCAGGTGAGTCATCGATCGTCCTCTCCGGCGGACGCGCCGCCCATCGCGGCGGTCAGGATGTCCTCGCCGCCGCACCCGTGGGCCGGCAGCTCCGCGACGGCCCGGCCGCGCCGCAGGACGACGATCCGGTCGCAGACGCCGGTCAGCTCGGGCAGCTCCGACGAGGCGAGCAGGATGCCCATGCCGTCGTCGGCGAGCCGGCGCAGCAGCCGGTAGATCTCCGCCTTCGCGCCGACGTCGACTCCCCGGGTCGGCTCGTCGAGCAGCAGCAGTCGGGGGCGGGTGAGCAGGTGCCGGGCGAAGACGACCTTCTGCTGGTTGCCGCCGGAGAGGGAGCCGACCGGGGCGGTGGCCGACGCCGTCTTGATCGCCAGTGCGGCGACCTGGCGGCGGACCGCGTCGCGCTCGCGGCCGCTGCGCACGAACCCGGCGGTGGTGAGCCGGCGCAGGGCGGCCAGCACGATGCTGCGGCCGACGGGATGTTCGAGGACCAGGGCGGAGCGGCGGCGGTCCTCCGGCACGAAGCCGACGCCGGCGCGCAGCGCGGCGCGGGGGCCGCGCGGGGCGTACGGGCGGCCGGCGAGCGTGACCCGCCCGCTGCGGCGACCGGGCGGGCCGGCGCCGTAGAGGGTCTCCAGCAGCTCGGTGCGGCCCGCCCCCATGAGGCCGGCCAGGCCGACGATCTCCCCGGCGCGGACGGTAAGGCTGACGCCGGCGGGTTCGCAGCGCCCGGGACGGGCGCCCCGGGGCCGTACGGCGAGCTCGTCGACCTCCAGCAGCGGCGGCCCGGCCGCGCGCGGTGTGCCGGCGGATCCCTCGCCGAACAGGGTCTCCGCCGGGCGGCCGACCATCAGGGTGATGATCCGCTGCCGGTCGGCGCGGTCCGGTCGCAGCGTGCCGGCCACCTCGCCGTTGCGCAGGACGGTGGCCCGGTCGGCGATCTGCTCGATCTCCTCGAGCCGGTGGGAGATGTAGACGACGGCCACGCCGCGCTGGCGCAGCGCGCGGATGGTGGACATGAGCCGGCGCACCTCGGCCTCGGCGAGCGCGGCGGTCGGTTCGTCCATGACGAGGACGCGGGCGTCGAGGGAGAGCGCCTTGGCGATCTCGACGAGCTGCTGCTCGCCGACGCGCAGCGAGCCGACGGGCCGGCGCGGGTCGATCCGCGCGCCGAGCGGGGCCAGCCAGTCGCGGGCGGCGCGGGTCGCCGCCCGCCGGTCGAGCGTCCGCAGCCGGGTGCGCGGCTCGCGGCCGAGCACGAGGTTCTCGGCCACGGAGAGCGCCGGCACGAGGTCGAGTTCCTGGTGGATGGTGGCGACGCCGGCGGCCTGGGCGGCGGCCGGGCCGGCGAAGCGAACGGGGTGGCCGCCGATCGTGATCTCGCCGTCGTAGTCGGTGACGACGCCGGAGAGGATGTTGATCAGGGTCGACTTCCCGGCGCCGTTCTCCCCCAGCAGGGCGTGCACCTCGCCGGCCCGCAGGGTGAGGTCGACGCCGCGCAGGGCGTGGACGCCGCCGAAGCGCTTGGCGATGCCGGCCATGCCGACGATCACCTGGTCGCTCATGCGGCCTCCCGCGCGGAGTCGGAAATCGATTTCTGGCGAAACATAGAGCAGCATCGAAGTTGCGTCAAGAGCGCGGGTCCGATCGCCGCGAACGCCACCCGGCCCGCACCGGACGCGGTCGGCTACGGCACCGCGTTGACGGCCGCGTGCACGGTGTCGGCGAACGCGGTGTCCCGCGCGGCCGCGCTGGCGGCGAACCGCCACGTTCCGCCCGGGTACGCCCCCGACGGCCACGACATGCCGCCGTTGCGCCACAGCGGCTGCCAGGCGGCCATCGCGTGGCCGGCGTCGTACCAGGTGTTGTCGCCCCGCCAGGCCGACGCCCAGCGGTGCGCGGCCACCAGGGAAAGACCGGGACCGGAGGTCATCGACCACGTCGGCATCCCCGGCACGTCGCCGGTCGGCCTGGCCGCGACGGCGGGGTCGCCGACCGACGGCAGGGCCCCGTCGACGTTGAACGCCACCTCCCACACCGGCGCCGTCGTCGGGCCGGTCACCCACCAGGTGACGTCGCTCTGCAGACCCGGGCCGGTCCATCGGGGAGCGACCGTGAGCAGCCAGTCGGCGACGACCGGCTCGTCACCCATCCGCATGCCGACCAGGTTGAGCCGGGAGCCGTCGGCGGAGACGTCCACCCGGGCCGGCGGCCCCGCCCGGTCGGTGACGTCGAACCGGCCGACCGCCAGGTAGGGGCCGGTCCCCCGGTGCGACGAGTCCAGCGCCGGCCGGTACGCCCCCGCCCCGGCCGGGTCGACCGCCAGCGACGCGATCCGGGTGTGCGGCCAGGTGCGCACGTCGGCGCGCAGGAAACCGGTGCTCACCTGGTAGCCACGGGCGACGACCCCGGTGGTCCAGGTCAGCGGGGCCAGCCACAGCCCGCCCTGGCCCCAGCCGGCGTGGCTGAGGTACCAGGTGTCGCCGTTCACCACCACCTCGGCGGCGTGCGCGTCCAGCACGGTCACCTTCTCCGCCGCCTCGAAGCGCAGCGGGTCGCGGCTGCGGTAGACGGCGGTGCGCCGGTACGCCGCCCCGTAGTCGGTGCCGTCGCAGCAGACGAAGAGATACCACCAGTCCCCCCGGCGCAGCACGAACGGCGACTCCGTCTGCCCGGCGGCCCGACCGGTGTGCGGCGACGCGTACGCCACGCCCCGGCCGCTCCACGTCCGCAGGTCGGTGCTGGTGCGGTACGCGACCACGTGGTTGCCGCCCTGCGGGTTCGAGGTCGCCGTGTAGTACATGACCCACCGGTCGCCGACCCGGGTCACCATCGGGTCGCGCGCCTCCCAGCCGTCGGTGAACAGCGGGTTGGCGGGGCTGCGGGTCCAGGTGAACAGGTCGGTCGAGGTGGCCAGGTGCATCCGGTAGTTCGCGTAGTCGGGGCTCCCGGCCGCGTAGAACAGGTAGTAGACGCCGCGGTCGTGGACGACGTGCGGCGCCCAGATCCACTGCTCGCCGGCCGCCGGGTCGGCCCACAGCGCCGGCGGCTGCTTCGTCCACGGTCCGGTGGGCGTGGGCGCCGTGGCGTGACCGAAGCTCCTCTCGTCCTGCGGCGCGCCGGGCTCGGCGTGGGTGATCGCGAAGGCGTGCCACAGCCCGGTCCGCTGGTCGCGCACGATCGTGTGGTCGTTGTAGTACCACGCCGTCGGCTCGCCCACGCCCGGGTCGAAGACCCGGGTCAGCGGCCCGCGCGCCGGGGTCTCGCCGACCGTCTCGTACGCCGTGGTGGTGACCGACGCCAGCGGGCCGACGCGGCGCAGGGCGATCGTGTCCAGGCCGGCGAAGAACCCGGTCGAGGACGCGGACCGGCCGGTCACCGTCACGGTCAACCGGTGGCTGCCGACGGTGAGCGAGGCCGACCCCAGCGGCACCGCCTCGACGCGCCGCACGGCGGGGGCGTACCCGTCGAAGAGCTGGCCGACGGCCACCCCGTCGACGGCGAAGCGCAGGGTGCCGTAGTCGGCGGCGCGGGTGAGCACGGCGCCGATGTCGTACTGCCCGGCCGGCACCGACGGCAGCGTCACGGTGACCGAGTCCCCCGCCCGGGCGCCCCGCAGCCAGAGCTGACGGTCGGCCGACCAGGCCACCCCGCAGCAGTTGCCCTGCGCCTCGACCGGTGCGGTGGCCGAGGCCACGGGCAGCGACTCCGCCTCCACCCGTACGTCGTCGGCGGCGGCGGCGGGCGCGGCCGGGGCGGTCAGCAGTGCGGCGCCGAGCAGGAGCACCGCGAGCATCCGGGGCGCGCGCATCACGACACGCTCGGGCGGGGCAGGTCGGTGCCGGGCGCGAACCGGTCGTGCCACTTGACGCCGGCGCCGAAGCCGCCGCCGGTCGACAGCGCCACGTACGCGTCCGCTCCGGTCCCCCTGGTGTAGGTCACGAGGTCCGCCCTTCCGTCGCCGTTGAAGTCGCCGATGCCGGGCAGCTCGTCGCCCACCGCGAACCAGTCGTGCCATCTGCCGGCCTGCGCGACGAAGCGCGTGCCGTCGGAGAGCGCGACGAACACGTCGCCCGTGGTGCCGCGGGTGAATGTCACGACGTCGTCGCGGCCGTCGCCGTCGACGTCGCCGAGCGCCGGCAGGTGGTCGCCGGGCGCGATGGAGTCGTGCCACTTCCAGCCGTCCTCGACGAACCGGGTGCCGTCGGAGCGGGAGACGAACGCGTCGGCGGCGGCGCCGCGGGTGAACGTCACGATGTCGTCGCGCCCGTCGCCGTCGACGTCGCCGACCGCCGGCAGCTCGTCGCCGAGGGCGAAGTGGTCGTGCCACTTGACGCCCGGGCCGAAGCCGCTGCCGGTGGACAGCGCCACGTACACGTCGGCGGCGGCGCCCCGGGTGAAGGTGATGATGTCGGCCCGCCCGTCGCCGTCGACGTCGCCGACCGCGGGGATCTCCGTGCCGGTGGCGAAGAAGTCGTGCCACTTGACCCCGGGCGCGTAGGCCGTGCCGGTGGAGAGCCCGACGTAGACGTCGGCGCTGTCGCCCCGGGTGAAGGTGATGATGTCGGCCCGCCCGTCGCCGTTGACGTCGCCGGTCAGCGGGACCTCCTCGCCGACGGCGAAGAAGTCGTTCCAGGTCCGCCCGTCGGGCACGAACCTGGCGCCGTCCGACAGGGAGGTGGTCACGTCGGCGGTGGCGCCCCGGGTGAAGGCGACGGCGTCGTCGCGGCGGTCGCCGTTGGCGTCGCTGGTGTTGCGCGTACGGGTGGTCGCCGACACCTCGGCCGAGGGCGCGGAGGTGTTGCCGGCGCCGTCGACGGCGACGACCCGGTAGTGGCGGGTCTGCCAGGCCGGCAGCGGACCGTGCCGGAAGGCGGTCGCGCGGGTCGTGCCGACCAGGTTGGCCGGGGTGATCGCGACGCCGGGGTTGCGCGAGGCGTAGACCCGGTAGCCGGCGACTCCCACGTCGTCGGGCGACGCCGCCCAGGACAGGCCGACGGCGTGCACCCGGCCGGTGTTCAGGCGCAGGCCGGTGACCGCGCCGGGCGCGGTGGCGTCGACGAAGGGGGTGACCATGCTGTCGGCGTCGTAGCGGGCCGCCGTCCACGCCGGGGCGCCGGCCACCGGGGTCAGGGTGACGGTGACGCTCGACCGGCCGGCGGTCAGCGCGGCCGGCAGGACGAACTCGTCGGCCGACCAGCGCTGCCGGTCGTTGCCCAGCGGTTGCAGCCACACCCCGGCCGACCTGCCGTCGACCGACACGGCGACCTGCTGGTACGCGGCGGCCTGGTCGCCGTGGCGGCGCAGCCGTACGCCATGGTTGGCGGGGTCGACGGCGAGCCGGAAGCTGGCGGTGCCGGCGCTGGCCCGGACCTGGCCGGCGACGGGGACGTTGTCGTCGTCGCCCTCGTACGCGGCGGTCAGCGGGTACTGCGTCCCGGAGTCGGTGTACGCGTGCGCGGCGCGGCTGGCGGCGTCGCCGGTGACCACCGTGTCGGTGCGGCGCAGGGCGACGGTCGGCTGGGTGTAGAGGAAGGCGGTCGAGGCGTAGTCGGCGGGCATGTCGTTGGCGGGGCCGTGCTCGATGCCGAAGCGCAGCGCCGTCGCGTAGGGCACCGCGTCGCCGATCATCAGCCGGTACGTGGCGTCGCACTCGTCGACGCAGCCGCCGGAGCGGAACAGGTGGGCGGTGTTGCCGGTGAAGGCGCCGCTGTACTCGCCACGGTTGAAGTACCACCCGGACTCGTAGAAGTCCTCCGTGCCGGTGCCGTGGATCTGCGGCGTGGGCGAGCCGTCGACGTGGACGCGCTCGTCGCCCTCCAGGTAGTTGCGGGTGTTGCCGCCGGTGATGTGCCCCCGGGCGGTCTGGGACACGCCGACGAAGCGGCCCCGCCCGGCCTGGTCGGCGACGATCCAGTCGCTGCCGCCCACCGTCTGGGCGCGCCGGGACTGGGTGGTGAAGTAGCCGGCGGCGCCGTCGGGGGCGAGCGCGCCGGTCCAGGCGGCGCCCGGCGCGGTGGTCACCTCGGCCTGGACGCCGTTGACGGCCGCGCCGGTGGTGTTGGTGACCGCGACGGTGGCGGTGGAGCGGAACGGCATCGGCCACCAGGCGCTGTACCAGCCGCCCGGCGCGGCGTCCATGGCGAACATCAGCGAGCGCACGGAGCGTTCGCCGAGGCCCGCGCCGAAGAACTCGCCCACCGGGCTGTCGACCGTGGTGCGCCCGTCGAAGGTGATCCGCAGCCGCAGCCCCGCCAGTGTCGACGCGGTGGCGGCGGCGTCGGGCAGCCGCAGCCGCAGCGCCGTGACGGCGGCGGGGCCGGTGCGGGTGGCGAGTGTCGCCCGCCCGCCCGCCGGGACGTCGACCCGGGCGGTGGCGGTGCTCGCGCCGGGCTGGGCGGGCTTCGGGTCGCGCAGGCCGGCGGCGCGCAGCCTGTCGACCACGTCGGCGGCGGGGTCGGCGGGGTCGAAGCGGGACACCCCGACCGCGTCGGCGAACGTGCGGTACGTGACGTGGTGGAAGAGCGGGTTGAACTGGGTGGTGATCCGCATGGACTCGCGGTAGGGCATCGGCACCTTGACGGTCACCCCGCCGGAGGTCTGGTCGGCGTTGGTGACCAGCGGGAACACGAACGGGCTGCCGAGGCCGCCGTCGACGAGGCGCTGGAGGCCGGTGTCGACCACGGTGACGCCGTCGAGCTCGATCCGGATCCAGCCGGTGGCGCTGACGTCACCGTCGTCGCGGGTGAACCAGATCGACTGCACCTCGCCGGGCCCGCGGTCCTCGGCGATGACGCAGCCGCCCGACTGACGCAGGCACGAGTACGTGCCGACGAAGCCGTCGTCGTTGGAGCCGTCCCGGGCGAAGCTGGAGAACTGCCGGGTGCGGCTGCCGGCGGCCAGCTCGGGCAGCCGGTCGAGCCGGCGGTAGACGTCCCAGCCGACCGGGCCCTTGTCTGCGGTGACCGCGAGCGCCGCCGTGCCGCGCGGGGTCGGGGCGGGCCCGTCGGCGTGCGCCGCCGTCGCGGGGATCATGATCACCATCACCGCGGCGAGGGCCGACCAGCGGCGTGCGTGGGGCTTCATGGCTGTCCCTCCGGGAGGACCGTCGAGCCGCGGGAAATCGATTGCTCGGCAGTTAACTGGGGGCATCGCGAGATGTCAATACTTTACCGGCGCCGCTCAGTTGCCGAAGGAAGATTCCAGCACTCATTGACAGCCGTGATGGCCATGGCGATACTCCTCGGCAATCGATTTCTCAGCCGGAGACGTCGCACCCTGCCGCCTCTCGTGGCGCCGCGACCACCGCCAGCCGCGTGGGCCCACGCGCCGACGCCCCGACGGCCGCCGGACCGCCCGCCGCACCCACCGACACCCCCAGAGGAGCATCGTGAGACGCACTCCCCTCGCCCTCCTGATCGGCCTCTGCACCGCCCTGGCGTCGGTCGCGGCGACCGCACCGGCGCGGGCCGAGCCTCCGATCGGCACGCTGGCCTGTTCCGCCATCCCCGCCAACCACGATCCCGCGATCACCGTGATCGTCTACCGGGTCGCCCGCGCCCACGACGTCAACGACAAGGTCATGCTCTCCGCGTTCGAGGCCGGCTGGGTCGAGTCGCACATGAACAACCTGCCGTGCGGCGACAAGTCCTCGCTCGGGGTGTTCCAGCAGCGCTGGGACTACGGCTGGGGAACGCCGGAGCAGATCATGGACCCGGTCCACGCCACCACGCAGTACGTCACCCGCGCGATCGTCTGCGACCGGAACAACCCCCGCTACACCGCCGGCCAGGTCGCCCAGTGCGTGCAGCGCTCCGGCTTCCCCGACCGGTACGACCAGGTCGCGGCCAAGGCCCGGACCCTGCTCAACGAGGCGGCGCGGACCCACGCCATCGCCGGCGGGTCCGCCACCGACGTCAGCGGCGACGGCCGCGACGACGTCCTCACCTTCACCCAGAACGCCCTCGCCGACGTCTACGTCGCCACCTCCACGGGCGCCGGCTTCGCCGGGACCTCCGTGAAGTGGAACGACTTCTTCTCCATCGGCGGCGAGACGGCCTCGACCGGTGACGTCGACGGAGACGGCAGGGACGACATAGTCACCTTCGCGCACAGCAACACCGGCGACGTCTACGTGGCCCTGTCGAACGGCACCGGCTTCGGCGGCGGCCAGAAGTGGCACGACTGGTTCGCCCCCGGCGCGGAGATCGGCGCGGTCGGCGACGTCAACGGCGACGGACGCGCCGACATCGTCGCCTTCACCCACAACGCGGCCGGCGACGTCTATGTGGCGCTCTCCACCGGGTCCTCGTTCGTCGGGACGGAGGTGAAGTGGCACGAGTACTTCTCGATCACCGGCGAGTATCCCGCCCTGGGCGACGTCAACGGCGACGGCAGGGACGACATCGTCGTGTTCACCAAGGGCGCCACCAACGACGTCTACGTAGGACTCTCCACCGGCACCGCCTTCGGCGCCGGCGCCAAGTGGCACGACTACTTCGGCCTCAACGGCGAGACCACCCTGTGACCCGCGGACGGGAGACAATCATGAGACCCGGCAGACTCCCCTGGCGCGCGGGTGCCGCCGCCATCCTCGCGGCGGCGCTCCTGGGCCCCGTCGCGCCAGCCGCCGCCGCGCCCGCCCGCCCGGCCGACCCGCTCGACGCGGCCTTCGCCCGGGCGGCCGGCGAGTTCGACGTACCCAGGGACCTGCTGGTCGCCGTCGGCTACGGCGAGACCCGGCTGGACGGGCACGGGGGGCGGCCCAGTCAGGCCAACGGCTACGGCGTCATGCACCTGGTCAGCAACCCGCGCCAGCGCAGCCTGGAACGGGCCGCCGAGCTGACCGGGCAGCCGGTGGCGGCCCTCAAGGCGGTGACCTCGGCCAACATCAGGGGCGGCGCGGCCCTGCTGCGGGACATCGCCGACGCCGAGCGGCTCACGGCCGCGGACCGGGACCGCGTCTCGGCCTGGTACCCGGTGGTCGCGCGGTACGCGAACGCCGCCGACGACGCCACTGCACGCCTGTACGCCGACCACGTCTACGACCTGCTCCGCGCCGGCATCACCGCCGCCGTCCGGGTGGCGCCCCGGCCGGTGCGACCGGAGCTCGGCCGGTACGCCCGTGTCGCCCCCGCCGGGGCGGCGGCACCCGGCGCCCTCGCCGCGGTGCCGGAGTACGCGCCGGCCCGGTGGATCGCCGCGCACGGCGCCAACTACGCGGCGGGCCGCTCCTCGCGGATCACGACCGTGGTGGTGCACGTTACCCAGGGCTCGTACGCCGGCACGATCAGCTGGTTCCAGAACCCGTCGGCGCAGGTGAGCGCGCACTACGTGGTGAAGTCGAGCAACGGCGAGATCACCCAGATGGTGCGTGAGGGCGACACGGCCTACCACGCGCGCTCGGCCAACCCGTACTCCGTGGGCATCGAGCACGAGGGCTACGTCGACAACCCAAGCTGGTTCACCGAGAGCATGTACCGCTCGTCGGCGGCGCTGACCCGCTACCTGTGCGACAAGTACGGCCTGCCGAAGAACCGTACCGCCATCAAGGGTCACCACGAGATGCCGGGCAACGACCACACGGATCCCGGCCCCCACTGGAACTGGAACTACTACGTCTCCCTGGTCAACGCCGGTGGCGGATCCGGTGGTCGCTACCTGGCGGGTTCGCCGACGGACTTCACCGGCGACGGCCGCGACGACATCGTCGCCTTCACCCGAGGCACCCTCAACGACGTCTACGTCGCCACCTCCACCGGCAGCACCTTCGCCGGCACCTCCACCAAATGGAACGACTTCTTCGGCCTCAACGGCGAAACACTCCTCACCGGAGACTTCAACGGCGACAACCGCGACGACATCATCACCTTCACCCACGGCACCCTCGCCGACGTCTACGTCGCCACCTCCACCGGCACCACCTTCAACCCCGCCACCAAATGGCACGACTGGTTCGCCCCCCACAACGAAGTCGCCGCAGTCGGCGACGTCAACGGCGACGGCAAAGACGACATCATCACCTTCACCCACGACACCAACGCCGACGTCTACGTCGCCCTCTCCACCGGAACATCCTTCACCGGCACCGCCGCCAAATGGCACGAATACTTCTCCATCCCCGGCGAACACCCCGCCCTCGGCGACGTCAACGGCGACGGACGCGACGACATCATCACCTTCACCCAAGGCCCCAACACCGCCGCCGACGTCATCATCGCCCTCTCCACCGGCACCACCTTCGGCCCACCCCAGAAATGGCACGACCTCTTCGCCGTCGGCAACGAACAACCCCGCGTCGGCGACATCAACGGCGACGGACGCGACGACATCGTCACCTTCACCTGCGACACCAACGCCGACGTCTACGCCGCCACCTCCACCGGCACCACCTTCACCGGCACCACCATCAAATGGAACGACTACTTCTGCCTCCCCGGCGAATTCCCCTACCTCGCCGACGCCAACGGCGACAACAAAGACGACATCATCGTCTTCACCAAAGGCACCACCAACGACGTCTACGTAGGACTCTCCACCGGCACCACCTTCAACCCCGCCACCAAATGGCACGACTACTTCGGCCTCAACGGCGAAACCACCCTCTGAAGACGTCCCGCGTAGCCGGAAGCAAGCTCCGCGCCGCCCTCGTGGTCCCGTCGGCGCGGTCCACCCCCGATGGAGGAACCATGGACAACATCCCTGCCGTCCGTCAGGCCGTCAGCCGCCGACGGCTACTGACCGGCGCCGCGGGCGTCGCCGCCGCCGGCGCGCTCGGCGGCGCCCTCGCCGCCCAGGGGCCGGCTGCCGCCGCCGGCGACGGCCACGGCCTGCGCATCCTCCGGCACGAGAACTACGGCCGGCTCCAGTACTACCGGTTCGTCACCGACGCCATCGAGTGGGACCCGGCGGTCAACGTCCTGCTCCCCGACGGCTACCACACCAGCGGCAAGCGCTACCCGGTGCTGTACCTGCTGCACGGCGGCGGATCGGACTTCCGGGAGTTCCACCTGCACCACAACATCATCAACCTGACCGCCGGCCGGGAACTCATCGTCGTCATGCCGGACGCCTCCACCGGGTGGTACTCCAACCCGGTCAGCAGCAACACCGGTCCCCGCAACTGGGAGACGTTCCACATGGCGCAGCTGCTGCCGTGGATCGACTCGAACTTCCGCACGTTCGCCGAGTACGACGGCCGCGCCGTGGCCGGCTTCTCGATGGGCGGGTTCGGCGCCCTCAAGTACACCGCCAAGTACTACGGGCACTTCTGCTCGGTCAGCGCCCACTCCGGCCCGGCCAGCCTGCGCCGGGACTTCGGTCTCGTGGTGCACTGGGCCAACGCGACCTCCGCCGCCATGGACCTCGGCGGCGGCACCGTCTACGGCGCGCCGCTGTGGGACGAGGCCCGGGTCAGCGCGGACAACCCGATCCAGCGCATCGAGAGCTACCGGCACAAGCGCGTCTTCCTGGTCGCCGGCACCTCGCCGGAACCGGTCAACTTCTGGGACCGGATCAACGAGGAGCAGGTGCTCGCCGGTCAGCGGGAGTTCCGGGCGGCCCTGGCGCGGGCCGGCATCCCGCACGAGGGGCGGGAGGAGCCCGGCGGCCACGTCTTCCGGCAGAACGTCTTCGTCGACGACCTCAACGGGATGCTCGCGCGCCTGCGCCGCGCCGGCTGACCACTGTTCGACGACGCGCCGCCACCGCAGACTTCCGTCGCGGCCCGGCGGCGCGTCGTCGCCGCCGCGTCATCGCGGCTCGGCCGTCCTTCCCCACGGGCGGCCCGGCACGTCGACGGCGTCCCGCTCCATCCGAGCCCATCCCGACGGGAGTCACCCCATGCCACGGCATCCGAGGACCGGGGCGCGTCGCGTCCTGGTCGCCCTGCTCACCCTGGCGGTGGGCGTCCTGGTCGGCGCGGTGGCGACACCGTCCCCCGCGCTCGCCGCGCCGAACTTCAAGGCCCCGTTCCCGTGCGGGCAGCGGTGGACGTACGGCCACCACAGCGCCGAGGTCCGCCTGGCCCTGGACTTCGTACGGGCCGACGGAGGAGCCACCGCCGGCACCCCGCAGCTCGCCTCCGCGGCCGGTGTCGCGCGCCGGTACTCGCAGCCCAGCGGCGCCGGCAACTACGTCGTCGTCGATCACGGCGGCGGCTGGACCACCTACTACTTCCACCTCAGCTCCTACTCCGTGCCCGACGGGGCGTACGTGCAGCAGGGCCAGCAGATCGGCACCACGGGCAGCACCGGCAACTCGTCCGGAGCGCACATCCACTACGAGCAGCTCTACAACGGTGTCGGGCAGACGATCACGATCAACGGAGCGTCGCTCGCCCCGTACCCGGGCCAGTACCACCAGAAGTATCTGGTCAGCGACAACTGCGGCACGGGGCCGGGGGTCGACCGGTATCTGGCGGGTTCGCCGACGGACTTCACCGGCGACGGCCGCGACGACATCGTCGCCTTCACCCGAGGCACCCTCAACGACGTCTACGTCGCCACCTCCACCGGCAGCACCTTCGCCGGCACCTCCACCAAATGGAACGACTTCTTCGGCCTCAACGGCGAAACACTCCTCACCGGAGACTTCAACGGCGACAACCGCGACGACATCATCACCTTCACCCACGGCACCCTCGCCGACGTCTACGTCGCCACCTCCACCGGCACCACCTTCAACCCCGCCACCAAATGGCACGACTGGTTCGCCCCCCACAACGAAGTCGCCGCAGTCGGCGACGTCAACGGCGACGGCAAAGACGACATCATCACCTTCACCCACGACACCAACGCCGACGTCTACGTCGCCCTCTCCACCGGAACATCCTTCACCGGCACCGCCGCCAAATGGCACGAATACTTCTCCATCCCCGGCGAACACCCCGCCCTCGGCGACGTCAACGGCGACGGACGCGACGACATCATCACCTTCACCCAAGGCCCCAACACCGCCGCCGACGTCATCATCGCCCTCTCCACCGGCACCACCTTCGGCCCACCCCAGAAATGGCACGACCTCTTCGCCGTCGGCAACGAACAACCCCGCGTCGGCGACATCAACGGCGACGGACGCGACGACATCGTCACCTTCACCTGCGACACCAACGCCGACGTCTACGCCGCCACCTCCACCGGCACCACCTTCACCGGCACCACCATCAAATGGAACGACTACTTCTGCCTCCCCGGCGAATTCCCCTACCTCGCCGACGCCAACGGCGACAACAAAGACGACATCATCGTCTTCACCAAAGGCACCACCAACGACGTCTACGTAGGACTCTCCACCGGCACCACCTTCAACCCCGCCACCAAATGGCACGACTACTTCGGCCTCAACGGCGAAACCACCCTCTGAGCGGTCGACAGCGGCCCGCCCGCTCCCCCGGCCCGGACGGCGAGCGCGGCGGCAGGGGCGCACGATCCTGCCGCCGCCGCCCGGCGACGCCGCGTCGGCCCGCCGGGGAGCTCAGCTTCCTGGGTGGGCCCCGGGCGCCCCCGAGGGCATGACGCGCGTGGCGGGGGTGTCCCGTCTCACTGCGGTCCCGCAGCGGATCCCGGTAACGGCCGGTACCCTTGATCGGGTACAGACTGTGCGTATATGTCCGCTATTCAAGGGGTGACCATGCCCGCTGACGTGACTGGCCGCATCGACCTCGCCCGCCTGCAGGAAACGCTCGACGGCCCGTGGGCCAAGGTGCGCAACGCGCACCGCGACCACCTCGACGAGCGCTTCCTCCCGGTGTACGGCGAGACCGGTGACCAGGCACGGGAGCGGATCACCCGGCTGCTCCACGAGCTCCCCGTCGAGCTGGGCATCGCGTCGGCCTTCCCCACCGAGTACGGCGGCAACGCCGACGTCGGCGGCTCGATCGTCGCCACCGAGATGCTCGCCCAGGTCGACCTGTCGCTGATGGTCAAGGCGGGCGTGCAGTGGGGCCTGTTCGGCGGCGCGGTCGCCGCCCTCGGCACCCGGCGGCACCACGACGCCTACCTGCGGGACATCATCTCGGGCGACATCTTCGGCTGCTTCGCGATGACCGAGACCGGGCACGGCTCCGACGTCCAGCAGCTGCGCACCACCTGCACGTACGACCCCCGGACGCAGACCTTCGACCTGCACACCCCGCACGAGGCGGCCCGCAAGGACTACATCGGCAACGCGGCCCGGGACGGTCGGATGGCGGTGGTCTTCGCGCAGCTGGTCACCAACGGCGAGCGCCACGGCGTACACGCGTGGCTGGTCCCGATCCGCGACGCGCAGGGCAACCCCATGCCCGGCGTGACCATCGGCGACGCCGGAGCCAAGGCGGGCCTGCTCGGCGTCGACAACGGGCGACTCAGCTTCGACCACGTCCGGGTGCCGCGGGACATGCTGCTGGACCGGTACGGCCAGGTCGCGGAGGACGGGACGTACTCCAGCCCGATCGAGAACGACTCCCGGCGCTTCTTCACGATGCTCGGCACCCTGGTTCGCGGCCGGGTGAGCGTGGGCGGCGCGGCGTCGGCGGCCACCAAGTCGGCGCTGACCATCGCGGTGCGCTACGGCGACATCCGCCGCCAGTTCGGCACGCCCGACGCGGACCGGGAGGTGCTGCTCAACGACTACCTGGCCCACCAGCGCAAGCTGCTGCCGGCGCTGGCCACCACGTACGCGCTGCACTTCGCCCAGACCCAGCTGGTCGTCGCGCTCGACGAGGTGCAGGGCGGCGACGGGCCGGTCGACGAGCACCGGCAACGGGAGCTGGAGTCCCGGGCGGCCGGCCTCAAGGCCGCGCAGACCTGGCACGCGACCCGCACCATCCAGATGTGCCGGGAGGCGTGCGGCGGCGCCGGCTACCTGTCCGAGAACCGGCTGCCCAGCCTCAAGGCCGACACCGACGTCTTCACCACCTTCGAAGGCGACAACACGGTGCTGCTTCAGCTGGTGGCCAAGGGCCTGCTCACCGGCTACCGGGACGAGTTCGGCTCGTTGGACGGCTGGGGACGCGCCTCCTTCGTCGCCGAACAGGTCCGCGAGATGGTGCTGGAGCGTACCGCCGCCCGGTCGCTCATCGAGCGGCTGATCGGCGCCGTGCCCGGCCGCGACGAGGAGGTCGCCGTCACCGACCGGGGCTGGCAGCTCAAGGTCTTCGAGGACCGCGAGAGGCACCTGCTCGACGGCGCGGTCCGGCGCCTGCGCAACGGCGCGGCCACGAAGAAGGACCGCCCGTTCGACATCTTCAACGACGTCCAGGACCACGTCCTCAGCGTCGCCGCCGCGCACGTCGACCGGGTCACCCTGGAGGCGTTCGTCGCCGGCATCGAGGACGTCGCGGACCCGGCGGTCCGGGCGCTGCTCGACCGGGTCTGCGACCTGTACGCGCTCAGCGTCATCGAGGCCGACAAGGGGTGGTTCCTGCAGCACGGTCGTCTCACGCCGGCCCGCGCCAAGGCGATCACGGCCGTGGTGAACGGCCTGCTCAAGGAGCTGCGCCCGCACATGCGGACGCTCGTGGACGGGTTCGCCATCCCGGACGCGTGGCTGCACTGCGCCATCCTGCGCGAGGAACCCGACCGGCAGGAGACAATGGCCGCCCATGACGCGGCCGGGAAACGGTAGGCGATCCCGGCGTAGGCTCGGACGCCAGCGGTAGCCGGATCACGTCGCGACGACGACGCGCCGCCGGATTTCGGCGGCGTTGCCGCCCGGAACCTCGGATCGTTAAGGTGCGCTGTGCGATTGATGCTCGCCGCGGCGCTCGGTGCGGTCCTGCTCGTCGGCGGGTGGTTCGACGTGCTGTGGGCGCAGAACGCGATGTTCGACCTGCAGGCCGCGGCGCACAGCCCGGAGGCCGACCGCCACGTGCTGCCCGCGTTGGCCAATCTCTACACGGCCGGACACTACGGCGTCCAACTGGCCGCCGTACCGATCGGCGCTGCCCTCGCGGCCCACCACCAGACGGCGGTGGCCTCGCGCCGTGCCGTTTCGGTGGTGTTGTCGGCCGGTCTCGCCGGGACTCTCGTCGTCGCGCCGTCGGCCGTGCTGACGCTGCGGGCGAACGCGGCGTACGAGCCGTTCCTCGACCTCGCCACGCTCACCGACGGTCGCGTCCTGGCGGCGGCCGTCGGCGGCCTGGTCACGTGCGTGGGCTGGGCGCTGATCGGTGTCGTGGTGGGCGCGCGGTGGCGGTGGTCGCCTCGTGCGGGCTGGCTGGCCTGGGCCGGTCTCGCAGGGCTCACGTGGTGTTGGGGTGTGCTGATCTCGGTCGGGCCGCTACGAGACTCCGGGCCGGCCCTGCTCGTGCCGAGCCCCACGACGCCCGGCACGGTGCGGGCGCTGGTCGGGGCGGACCGGGGCTGGGCGTGGCTGGGCGTCGCGTCGCTCACGGTCCTCGCGGTCGCCGGCGCCGTGGCGGTCGCACGCGCCCGCCACGGCGAGCCTCGTCAGCGCCACGGCGTCTCCGGCGGGGACGTCCGCCCCGATCGCTGAACACCCCGCCGGAGCCCTCGCCGTCGATCCGCCGGCGCCGGCCGACGGCGAGCGGTCGCGCGGGACCGGGCGCCGAGCCGTAACGGTCACCCGAGCCGACCGTCGGCGCCGGCCGACGGCGAGCGGTCGCGCGGGACGGGGCGCCGAGCCGTAGCGGTCACCCGAGCCGACCGTCGGCGCGGGCGGCGGCGAGCGCGGCCGCCACGCGGGCGAGGCGGGCGCCCTGGAAGCGGGCCGCCTCGAGGACGGCCTTGACGTACTCGGGATCCCGGCCGGCGCGGCTCTCCACCTGGCTGACGCCGTACGGGTTCCCACCGGCGGCGTGGGCGGTGTCGTAGTTCAGGTAGCCCGTCGGCACGATGATCGACCCCCAGTGGTGGAAGGTCTGGTAGAGGCTGAGCAGGGTCGCCTCCTGGCCGCCGTGTTCCTCGTAGGTGGCGGTGAAGCCGGTCGCCGGCTTGTCGGCCAGTTCCTCCGCCTGCCATGGGGCGGTCGTGGTGTCGAGGAACTGGCGCAGCTGGGAGCAGACGTTGCCGAACCGGGTCGGCGTGCCGAAGGCGTAGCCGTTGGCCCACCGGAGGTCGTCCAGGGTGGCGAGGGGGATGTCGGCGGTCGCGTCGAGGTGGGCCCGCCACTGGGGCTTGGCATCGATGACCCGCTCCGGTGCCAGCTCCGCCACCCGGCGCAGGCGGACCTCCGCGCCGGCGTCGGTGGCGCCATCGACGAATGCCTGGGCGAGTTGGTGCACGGTACCGGTTGCGGAGTAGTAGATGACGGCGATCCTGGCGTCCGCCTGCATGGTTGCCTCCTTTGGTCGGCTTGGGCTTGGGACCAACCCTGCCGAGCGGGCTTACTGGCCGCTTACCGTCGGCTTTCCAATGCCGTCAGGCGCGGGATCGCGGAGGTCGAGCCACGGCCACGACCGTCCGCGCGCGTGGGCCGGGTGGCTGTCGACGCCGACGCCTCTCCGCCAGCCCCGACGGCCCTGCGCGGCGGTGGGGTTTCCGGCGCTCGCGACGCGTACGTCAGGCGACCGTCAGTCGGCGGTAAGGGCGCTGGGCAGGCTCGATCCAACCGACGGACGGAGGAATGCGATGGATCACCTACAGCGCAGCGCGGCCAGTCGCCCGAGCGGACCGCCCGGGCCGGCGCGGGTGGCCACACCCTGGCTCGCCCTGCTGGCCGGCCCGCTGTCGTACGGGATCGCCGGGCCGGCCCTCATCCTCGACGACGTGGCACGGGCGATGGGCGCCGGGGAACGGACGGCGGCCTCCGCCGTGACGGCCTTCGGCTGGGGAATCGCGTTGGGCACGCCCCTGTTGGCGGCGCTGCTGGCCCGCCGCGGCGTCCGGGCGGCCCTGACCGTCGCGACCGCGCTGGTGGTGGCGGGGACGGTCCTGCTCGTGCTGAGTCCGAGCGTGCCGGTGCTGGTGGTCGGCGCGGGGGTGCAGGCCCTGGGGTCCGCCGGGCTCACCGTGACGGCGATGAAACTGGCCGACTCGGCTCGGCGGATGGGGGTGGTGACCGCGTCGCTGGCGGTCGTCGGCTCCACCGGCCCGCTGACCGGCGCGCTGGTGGCCGACGCTCTCTCCTGGCAGGCGGTGCTGGCGTTGCCGCTGCTGGCGGTGCTCGCCGTGCCCGCGGCGCGGCGCGGCGAGTCACCGCGGGAAGCGGCGACGGCGCCGTTCGATCCGCTCGGGATGGCGCTGCTCGCCCTGCTGGTCACCGCGGCGGTCCTCGCTCCGCACCGGCCGCTGGTGGCCGGCCCGGCCACGGTCGCGCTGCTGCTGGTGCTCGCGGTCCGGACGAGGGCGCGCCCCGACGGTTTCCTGCCCGCCGCGGTGGCCCGCAACGGCCGGTTCCTCGCGGCCTCCGCGCTGGCCTTCGCGCTGGGCGTGTTGAACTTCGGCCTGCTCTACACCGCGCCGGACCTGCTGCGGGAGCACGCGGGATGGGACGGCGCCCGCAGCGGGGTCTGGCTGCTGGCGCCGTACCTGCTCGGCGGCTTCGGCTCGGCGTTCCTGGTCGCGGCGTCCGCGCGGGCGCCGCACCGGGTGGTGGCCGGCGCGCTGCTCGCCGCCGGCGCCGCCGCGCCGCTGCTGGCGGCGGCCACCACCGTCGTACCGCTGCTGCTGGCGGCGATGGCGCTCGGCTCCCTGGCCGCCTCGACCGGCCAGGGCGTGCTCGCCCTGCGAGCGGCCGGCGTCGTGCCCGCCTCGCACGAGGCCGAAGCCCTGGGGCTGTTCAACCTCGCCTACCTGCTCAGTGTCGCGTTCGGACCGGCGATCGCCGTGGCGCTCTCGCGCTGACCGGGGTGGGAACCGGACCGACGCGCAGCGGCCGACCGGGATCCGCGCGGCCCGGGGCGGCCGGGCCCCGCGCGGGTCAGTCCCGGGTCAGCAGGTACGCCCGGTCGGGATCGAACGTGACGTCGACGGCGGCGCCCTCCGGCACGGCGTCGCGCGGGTCCACCCCCTGCTCGGTCACGGTGATGGTGCCACCGGTCGTCTCGACCTCGTAGTCGATGCTCGGCCCGTGGAACGTCGAGCGCAGCACCGCGCCGAGGCCGGTGCCGCCGTCGGTCACCGGGCTCAGCCGGATCGTCTCGGGCCGCACCATCAGGTACGCGTCGGTGCCACCCGAGGCGACCTTCGGGTGCGCCCGCACGGTGAGCTGCCGGCCGAGTACCGTCACCGTCGCCACCGAGCCCTCGACGCGTTCGGGTACCGCCTCGATGAAGTTGGCCTGCCCGATGAAGTCGGCCACGAAGACGCTTGCCGGTCGGGCGTAGATCTCACCGGGCGTGGCGACCTGCTCCACCCGGCCCTTGTTCATCACCACGATCCGGTCCGACATGCTCATCGCCTCGTCCTGGTCGTGCGTGACGTAGAGCGCGGTGATGCCGAACATCCGCTGGATCCGCCGGATCTCGGCCCGCATCGAGTTGCGCAGCTTGGCGTCGAGGTTGGACAGCGGCTCGTCGAAGAGCAGCACCTTGGGCTGGAGCACCAGCGCGCGGGCCAGCGCGACCCGTTGCTGCTGCCCGCCGGAGAGCTCGTGCGGGCTGCGGTCCTCCAGGCCGACGAGGTTCATGCTCGTGACGGCCATCCGCATCGCGTTGGCGATCTCCTCCTTCCTGCGGCGTTGCAGACGCAGCCCGTACGCGATGTTCTGCGCCACGTTCAGGTGCGGGAACAGCGCGTAGCTCTGGAACACCATGGCCATCGGTCGCCGCTGGGCGGGCACCCGCTCGATGTCCCCGCCGTCGAGGCGGATGACGCCGCTGGAGACCTCCTCGAAGCCGGCCACCATGCGCAGCGTGGTCGTCTTGCCGCAGCCGGACGGGCCGAGCAGGGTGATGAACTCCCCCGGCGCGATGTCCAGGCTCACCTGGTCGACCGCGACCACGGTGCCGGTGCGGCTGTGGAACCGCTTGGTCAGCTCCTGCAACTCCAGCCGGCCGGCGGTGGACTCCGGCAGCGGTGCGCCGGCCGGCTCGACGAGCGGCCCCCCGATGGACGTGACGGTCATTTCTTCTGCCTTTCCGAGGTGGCCGTACGTTGCAGCGCGGCGCCTCCGCCGACGACGAGGCGGATCAGGCCGAAGCCGGCCAGGACGATCGCGGTCAGCACGGTGCAGTAGGCGAACGCCACACCGTAGCGGCCGGTGCTGGCGGCGCTCAGCACCTGCGAGGTGATGATCTTGGTTTCCGGGGTGACCAGCAGCACGATGGTCGACACCGAGGTCATGCTGCGGGCGAAGCTGTAGCTCAGCCCCGTCAACAGCGCCGGCCGGATCAGCGGCAGGGTCACCCGACGGAACGTCTGCAACGGGGACGCGCCCAGGTCCGTGGACGCCTCCTCGATGTACGGGTGCAGTTGGCTCAGCGCCCCGACCGCGGTGCGCTGACCGGCCGGCACGCTGCGGACCACGTACGCCAGCACGATGGCGAGGGCGCCCGCGGCCACCGCGCTGCCACCCACCAGGCTGGGGAACACCTTCAGGTCGCCGAGGTACCGCTCCGGCCGGTACGCCAGCACGAACCCGATGCCGAGGACGGTGCCCGGCACCGCGACGCCCAGCGTGCCGCCCAGGTCCAGCAGCCACGCCGTGCGGCGCAGGTGCCGGACCACCAGCCACGCCACCACCAGCCCGACGATGCCGGCGATCGGGGTGGCGATGGCGGCGAAGGTGAGGGTGTCGAGCACCGCCTCCACGCCGACGCCGGCCACCACCTCCCGCAGGTATTCCAGCGTGAACGTGTTGTCGACGCCGAACACCCTGGTCATCGAGCCGACGAGCACGGTGCCGTAGACGCTGACGATCACCGCGGCCACGAACAGCGCCAGCGCGTACACCGGCCAGCGGCTCCAGCCACGGATCAGGTGCACGCTGCCCGACGGGCGACCGGTGATGGTGGTGCGGACCTTACGGCTGAGCCACCACCGCTGGGCGAAGTACATCGCGACCGACGGCACCAGCAGGATGACGCAGTACACCGAGGCGCTGGTCAGGTCGTACTCGCCGGTGACCGACAGGTAGGCCCGGCTGGCCAGCACCGTGTAGTCGCCCCCGAGGACCAGCGGGTTGGCCAGGTCGGCGATCGCCTCGACGAACAACAGCAGGAACGGCGCCACCAGCCCCGGCGCCAGCAGCGGCAGGATCACCGTACGCAGGATCCGCCAGCGGCCGGCGCCCATGTTCATGGCCGCCTCCTCCAGCGCCGGGTCCAGTGCCCGCAGCATGCCGAGCAGCCCCAGGTAGGCCACCGGGAACAGCGACAGGGAGAGCACGAACACGAGCCCGTCGAGGCCGTAGATGTCGTACTCCAGCCCGAAGATGCCGTGGCTGATGACGCCGCGCCGGCCGTACAGCACGACGGTCGCCGTCGCCACCGCGAACGGCGGGCTCACCACCGGCACCATCGCGATCACGTGCAGGATCCTCTTGCCCGGCACGTCCAGGCGGGCCTGGACGAAGGCGAACAGGAAGCCCAGCGCCGTGCCACCGGCGCCGACCAGCGCGCCGAGCACCAGTGTGTTCCGCAGGATGCCCAGGTCGACGTCCGAGGTGAAGAACTCCGCGTAGCGCGGCAGCGCCTCCGGGGCGAAGGCGGTGGCCAGGACCGCGACCAGCGGAACGACCGCGCCGATCCCCACCAGCAGCACGCTGACGGCGATCAGCACCCGGATCCCCGCGTCGGTCCTGCGGCGTCGCGGCGTGCTGTTCCGCACCGGCGAGGTGTCCGGTTCCCGGTCCGACAGGAGCACGGTCATGCCTTCGGCGCCTGCGCGACTTCGGCGTCGAACCGCTTGTTCAGGGCAGTCTTGGCCTCGCCGGCGGCGACGGCGTCGTAGTCGACGAGCTTGATGGCGTCGAGCTTCACCACCTTCTCGGACACCTTCGCCTCCGGGTGGGTCGGGAACTGGTACGACTTCACGGTCGGGCCGACCTCCTGCGCCTCGGTGGTCAGCGCCCAGTCGACGAACTTCTTGCCGCTCACCGGGTTCTTGGCGCCCTTGACCAGGGCCACGCCGCCGGTCTCGTAGCCGGAGCCCTCGGCCGGGAAGGTCACCTTCAGGTCCGGGAAGCCGGCCTCGATGGTGGCGACGCAGTCGTGGGAGAAGATGATGCCCACGGCCACCTCGCCCCGGGCGGTCATCTGCGCCGGCGCGGAGCCGGACTTGGTGTACTGCAGGACGTTCGGGTGCAGCTTGCGCATGAACTCCAGCGCCCTGGCCTGGTCCCCACCGGCCAGCTGGACCTGCGTCCACAGCGCCGTGTAGGCGGTGCCGGACGTGGACGGGTGGGCGATGCCGACCTCCTTGGCGAGCTTCGGGTTGAGCAGGTCCGCCCAGGACTGCGGCACCGGCACGCCCTTCTCCGCCAGCACCTTCTCGTTGCTGCAGAAGCCCAGCGCGCCGACGTAGACGCCGGTCCACGCGCCGGAGGGATCCTTGTACTTGGCCGGGATGGCGGCGGCGTTCGGTGAGACGTAGGGCTCCAGCAGGCCCTCGGCGCTCGCGGCCGAGTAGCCGTCAGCCGGTCCGCCGTACCAGACGTCGAACTCGGCGTTGCCCTTGCCGGCCTTGATGCGGGCGAGCGCCTCGCCGCTGGACAGCCGCACGAAGTCGGCCTTGAGCCCGGTGGTCGCGCTGAACCTCCTGGTGGTGGCGGCGCACCAGTCCTCGGTGGCGCCGCAGGCCACGTGCACGACGCCGCCGTCGGTGGCGGCGTTGTCCGTGGCGGCCCCCTCCCGGGCGCAGCCCGACGCGGCCACGCCGGTGGCCAGCAGCGCGGCGGTGATCGTGGCCAGCCGGCGCGAGAGTCTCGTGCTCACGGCATCGACCTCCTCTATTTCGATGAGCGATGGGCTCTGCCAAGGGCAATGTTTCGGTCACGTTAGGACGGTGTGACCGGCGCCTCGGTGACATCCGCGTGAGTGTCGGTGACGCTCCCGTCACCAACCGGGGCGGTCGAACCTCGGCCCTGCGTCGTACGGTGGCCGGGCACGATCCTGCGACCGTGGACGAGGGTGGTTGTGGCTGGCTGGTGGCTGGTGACGGCGGCGCTGGCCGGAGCCGTCGCGGGTGCGGGTACGACGGCGGCCGTGCTGCGCCGACGGACGAACCGGTGGCGGAACGAGCTCGCCACGCTGGAACGGTTGGCGCAGCGGCGGGCCGACCAGGTCAACGCGCTCAGCCACGAGCTGCGCACCCCACTAAGCATGATCAAGGGCGCGGTCGACCTGCTGCGCGAGGGCACGCCCGGCCCGCTCACCGCGGCGCAGCACAAGTTCCTCACCGTGGTCGGGCACCAGTCGACACAGGTGATCGGCCTGTGCGAGAGTCTGCTGCTGCAGGCGAAGATCGAGGCGGGGCTGTTCACTCCCCGGCTGGAGAAGGTCGATGTCGCCGCGGTCGCCCGCGACGTCGTCGCCGCCATGCGCTCGCTCTGCGACCAACGCGACCAACGGATCACATTGGACACTCCGCAGGTGATGCCCCGGATTCCCGCGGATCCCCTGCTGCTCACCCAGGCCCTGACCAACCTGCTGTCCAACGCGAGCCGCTTCACCACCACGGGCGGCAGGATCCACGTCCGGGTGATGACCATGGATACCGGCGTGGCGGTCTACATTACCGACGACGGCGCCGGGATGACCCGGACGGAGCGGGAACGGCTGTTCCGGCGCTTCGCCACCGGGCGTCCGCTCGCCGACGGGACCGGGCTCGGCCTGGTCATCACCAAGACGATCGTGGAACTACACGGAGGCGAGATCATGGTGCATACGGCATCGGCGCGCGGAACGACGTTCCTGCTGACCCTGCCGGACCGGTCGTGACCGCGCCGACGCGACCCACCGCGCTCATCGTCGACGACGAGCCGCAGATGGCGGTGATCGTCGAGTTCGCCCTCCAGACGCAGGACTTCCACGTCCTCACCGCGCACGACGGGGCGACCGCGCTGCACCTGCTGCGGACCAACCAGGTCGACCTGGTCATCCTCGACATCATGATGCCGACCATGGACGGGCTGACGCTCTGCGAGCGCATCCGGGCCCGGTCGCAGGTGCCCATCATGCTGCTGACCGCCCTCGCCCAGCACGACGACGTCATCAGCGGCCTCGAACACGGCGCCGACGACTACGTGACGAAGCCCTTCCACCCGCGCGAGGTCGCCCTGCGGGCCCAGGCGCTGGTGCGGCGTCGGCGCGAGAGCGGCAGCGTCATCCGGGTCGGCGACCTGGTCATCGACCCCGGCACGCAGACCGTCACGCTGCACGACCGCCGGATCGACCTGCCGTTCACCGAGTTCAAGCTCCTGGTCCACCTGGCCAACCGGCGCGGCGTGCCGCAGTCCTGGCAGGAGCTGCTGCGCACTGTCTGGGGCACAACGAATCTCATCGGAGGTCGTGACGCCGTCAAGTCCACCGTGTACCGTCTGCGTTCACGCCTGTCCGTGCTCCCCGGCGGGGCCGGTTACCTGCGTACGCTGCGCGGCGTCGGCTACTTCATGCCTGACGTCCCCACGACATAGTCGTCGACGGCCCGCGCGCGGCCAGTGAACCGGTCGGCCGGACCGGCGAACGGTGTCACCCCCGATCGGCGCCAGTGGCCGGCATCCGACCGGACGATGCGCACCGCTTTCTGTTGATGAGGTTCCGGGCCTGACCGGCACCGGCGACGCCCACGGCATCCGACCAGCGGTGCCCCGGGGTCGCCGGGCCGTCTTCCACCCGGCGGACCGTTGGAACGTATGGAAGGCAGCGAAGATGATCTGCTCGGCATGCGGCACCGACCAGGACGAGGTCGACAGCGGATACTGCGTCAACCCGTCGTGCGGCGTCCGCCTGGACCAGCCCGCCGGACCGGAGCCGGCCGACGAGCCGGAACCACCCGGGAAGAGCGGCCCAGCCGGGCCGGAGGGCTCGCCGGTGGCCGGAGCCGAACCGGACAGCCGGCCCGGGTCCGATCGCGACGTGTCCGGGGAGCCGCCGGAGTCCGGCCGCACCCGGCCGACCGATCCGCGGCGGACCGAGCCCGCGAGCACGTCCGGATCCGGCCCGGCGCACCGGCCCGGAAGCGACGACCCGTCGCCCGGTCCCGATCGTGCCGAGGTAGCGACGCAGCACCGGCCGGCCGATGCCGACGAGGAGACCGAGCAGCGGACGACGCCCGCCGGCGCGGTGGAATCCGGTTGGGGCGCCGGGCCGGCGTGGGGCGGGCATTCCGGGCAGCTGGAGCCCGGACGCGGCGGGCCACCCGACCACCCCGTACCGTCCCACCCGTTGGACCGGATCGATCGGATCGACCGACGCCAGCCCGGCGACGAGCCGACCCAGCCGACCGGAGTCGGACCGGCCGACCAGGGCGAGCCACCGGCATCGCCGGAAGCGACGCCGGCCCCTCCGCCCGACCGGGAGGACTCCGCCACCGGTACGGCGACGGCGGTGGCCGCCGCGTCGCTGCCGCACGTGCCGCGCGCGTCGGGGGCGCACCGGGCCGAGGCGCCGCCGCGCGCGCCCCGGCGCCACACCACGGCCGTTGTCGTGGCCGGAGCGCTGGTGCTCGCTCTCGCGGCCGTCGTCGCCGGCTGGCAGGTGGTGTCCCGGCCGACCGTCGAGCAGCGGGCCGAGCCGGACACCGTCATCGAGCCGGTCGCCGACGGCGACACCTCCCCGAGCAGCGCCGAACCCACACCGACGGTCGAGGCGTCGGCCTCGCCGACGGCGACCGCGCCGCCGGTCGCCGGTGACTCGCCAGGGCCGCAGCGGACCACCGCCGCCCGCACGGCGCCCCGCCCCGCCAACGTCGTCCGGTTCGCCCTCGACGGCGCCCGGAAGCGGGAGGCGAAGTGCCCGCAGGGAGTCACCTGGTCGTCGGACCGCACGCACGGCCCTTCCGCGGTCTTCGACCACGGCGGGCGGCACTGCCTGACCTCCGGCCCGGTGGTCGACACGGCGGGCGACTTCACGGTGTCGGCCTGGATCAAGCTCGGCGTACGCCCCAGCGACCTGTCGATGACCGCGGTCTCCCAGGACGGGCAGACGCAGAGCGGCTTCTACCTCCAGTACAGCGGCTTCCACCGGGCCTGGGCGTTCAACCGGATGAGTGCCGACGTGATGAACCCGAACGGGAACGCGACGGCCACCTCCTCCGCGCCGGTGACGCTCGAATGGACTCACCTGACCGGCACCTACCACGCGGGCAGCAAGACGCTCCAGGTCTACGTCAACGGCGTTGCGGGCACCGCCGTCCAACAGCACTCGGCGTGGCGGGCCACCGGGTCGCTGGTCATCGGCCGGGCCATGTGGAACGGCGAGCGGGGCAACTTCGTCCACGGTCAGGTCGCCGACGTACGCGTCTGGAACCGCACGCTCAGCGCGCAGGAGGTGTCCCGCCTGCCGGGATCCGCATCGGCGGCGGGCTGAGGCGATGCGGCGACCATGGCCGCGGCTGCTCCTGCCGGTCGGGCTGTACCAGGGCGCGTTCCCGGACGCCGACGGTGCGGGCGAGCGGCACGAGGTACGCGTCGCCGACCGAATGCTGGAGCTGCCCGGGGCGCAGTTCGCCTGCTGGCGGGACCCGGCCGGCGCGGCGGACGCGGCCGACCTGCCGGCGCTGCGCGAGCGCGGCCTGCTGGTCGACGTCGCACCGGACCGGGAGGCGGCGCTCGCCTTCGCCCAGGGCTGGCGGGTCACGCCGCTGCTGTTGGGGCTCGGCCACAGCCGGCTCGTCCCGGACCACTTCGGCATCGGGCTGCCCGGCCACGAGCGGGTCACGGTGACACCCCTGGCGTACGAGGTGTGGGTTCGCTCGGCGGTGTCCCCGTCGCTCTGGGCGGCCTGCGCCTCGCTGGCCGACTTCGGCGTGCTCGCCGGCATCGACGTGACCGACCCGGCGACCGTGCTGGGGGCCGTGCTGCCGGAGCTGCCCGGGCTGGTGGCCGCCACCGCCGCCGCACTGGAGCCGGCGTGGTGACGCCGGGTACGGACGACCCGCTCCGGGCCGACGTCGGCGCACCGGAGCGCGACCGCCCGCACCGGGGCGGCGTCGGCGCACCGGAGCGCGACCGCCCGCCCCGGGCCGACGCCGGCGCACCGGAGCGCAACGGCCCGCTGCTGCTGCCCGTCGGGCACTACGTCGCCGGTCAGGGCCTGGAACACTGGGTGCGGGTCGGCGCGCGGACGATCCGGATCCGCGGTGACGACGCCGTCGCCGTCTGGTGGCTGGCCCACGGCCTCACCGACCAGGCGACGCCGTGGACGGCCCGCGTGGTGGCGGAGCACGCGGGCCTGCCCGCCGATCGCTTCACCGGGGCGACGACCGAGCTGCGGCAGGCCGGCCTGCTGCGCGAGGTGGATCCGGCCGACGACCGTGCCGCCGAGCGGTTCGCCCGCCGGCATCGGCTGCACCCGTTGCAGCCCGGGCTGGGGGCCCATCCCGAGCTGCCCGGCTGGTACGCGATCGGGCTGCCCGACGTGCCGGAGGCGGCCGTGGTGGTGCCCCGGTTCGCCTTCGAGGTGTGGCAGTGGGCTCCGGCGGCGGACAGCCTGTGGCAGGCCTGTGAGGCCATCGCCGTCTGGGAGGACGAGCTCGCCGACCCGGACGACCCGGCGGCGGCCGACGACGCCGAGCCGCTGTCCGTGCTGACCGACCTGTTGTACTGTCTGCACCCCCTGCTGGCCGGGCACGCGGCCTACCTGGACGAACGGATAGGAGATCCGGAGTGAGCGGCCTCCCTGGGACCAGCCCGCCCTGGCCGACGACCCGCTCGGCGTGGGAGTGCCAGGCGTTCCTGACGTTGACCCCCTGCCCCGGCTGCGGCGGGCCCGGGCTGCGCCCCACCGAGATCGCCACGCTCACCGGGGACGCCGGCAGGCGGTGGGAGTACCAGGCCGCCTGCGGCCGGTGCGGACGCGCCGAGACGTTCACCTTCGCGGTCGCCGTCGAGCGCGCGCCGGCCTATCCCGGGTTCGGCGGCGCGACGCCGTCCCAACTGCTCGACGCCGGGCAGTTCCTCGTCCTGGCCGAGGCCGTCGCCGACGCGGTGCCCGCCGACCCGTACGACATCGACCCGCCGGACCCGGACGCGGTGGGCACCGTCGAGGCGGAGCTGGCCCGGGCGCGCGACGACATCGGCGTCGCCGTCGCGGCGGTGAGCGAGTGCCTCAAGTTCGTGCCCGCCGGCGCCGCCGCGGTGCCCCGCTCGGCGCTGTGGAGCCCGGCGGGGCTAGCCCGCTTCGACGCCGACCCGGAGGCGTTCGAGCGCCGGCAACTGCTCTCCACGCTGGGCGCCTTCCGCGAGGTCCAGTGGGCGTACTCGCGGGTGGGAGGCTGAGCCGTGACACAGGCGGACGCGCTGGTGTTCCCGATCGGGCAGTACGGCGGCTCCACCGGCCCGCCGGGCGACCCGGCCACCCGGTACGACATCCGGGTCGGCGACCGCCCGTGCTCCCTGGACGCGGGCCGGTTCCTGATCTGGTTGTCCGCGCACGGGACGCCCGGCACGCGGCGCTGGACCGCGCGGGCGCTCACCGAGTCGCTCGCCGCCGCCGGCGCGGCCCCCGCCCCGGACGAGCTGGACGCGCTGTACGCCGACGGCCTGCTTGCCCGGGTCGACCCGCGTCAGGCGGTGTCGTTCGCAGCCGGGCACCAACTGACGCCGCTGGTGCTCGGGCTGGGCGAGGACGGCGACGAACCGGGCGCCTACCCGCTTGGCCTGCTGGAGCAGCCCCTGGTCGCGGTCGCCGGCCCGCTGTTCCTGCTCTGGGCCTGGTCTGCCGTGGAGGACGACCTGTGGTCGGCCTGCCGGCGACTCGCCGACGACGTCGGCACCGGCCCGGACGTCGTCGACGACCCGGCCCTCACCGATCCGGAGGAGGTGCTCGCGGGCATGCTGGAAGGGGTGCACGGCCTGCTCAGCTGCGGAGCCGCCTACCTGGACCGGGTGCCGTCGTGACGGCCCTGGTCATGCCGCTGGGGCACTACCTCGGCGAATACCGGGACGGCGACGGCGACCTCCAGCCGGGGCACATGATCCGCATCGGCGAGGAGACGACCGCCCTGACCGGTCCGACGGAGCTGTCCTGCTGGGCGCTGGCGCACGAGCGACCGGACCCGACCTTCGACGCCGCCGTGGTCGACACCCTCGGCACCGAGGGTCCGGAGGTCGCCGCCGGCCTGCTACGCGCCGGGCTGCTGCGGCGGGTGCCGGATGACGAGTCGGAACGCCGGTCCTTCGCCCGCGCCCACCGGCTGCGTCCCCTGCTGACGGCGCTCGGCCGGCTGGACGGCGACCCCGAGCGCTACGCGATCGGCTTCGCCGGCCAGGTCACCGCGGTGGTCGACGCGCAGACGCGCGACCTGTGGTGGTGGGCCGGCCCGTCGAGGAACCTGTGGGAGCTGTGCGTGCGCGTCGGCGCCGCCCACGCGCGCCGGCCGGAGACGGTCCTGGAGTACTTCCTGGCCCACGCTCACGATCTGCTGGCCGGCGGGGCCGCCTATCTGGACGTGGCGCCAGGATGAGCCCGGCCCGGGGTGCGAACGTTGCGGCGGATTCCCGCACCCCAGGCCGGTGCCCATACGCTAGACCGCGACCGCCGGCCTGGCGGTGACACGACGGTGATCGCCAGGTGACGCCGTCGTCACCGGGCGACGTCACCCGGTGACCCAGGCCCACCGAGGCCGGCACCGCCCACCTCGATGCCATCTCTTTCGATGCTGTTGTCCCCGGGGCTTTCAGGGGCGGCCCGGTTCAGGGTCTCCTCGACGTCGGGGCTGCGCTGGGAGCCGGCGGTGTCGAGGGCGGCTCCGTGGCGACAGCGGTCGCGGACGACCCTTACCCACGCAGACCCAATGCGATCGCCGACGACGGTGCCGGGGGCGGCCCGACGGGCGGCGGCGCGGAACCACCAGGAGCAGGGCCGCCAGACCCGGGGCCGTCCTGGTCGGGGCCGTCCTGGTCGGGGCCGTCCTGGTCGGGGCCGTCCTCATCCGGGCCGTCCTGGTCGGGGCCGTCCTCATCCGGGCCGTCCTGGTCAGGGTCGGCGGCAAGGCCGGGTCCCGACACCAGCGGCAGATCGTGCGCCTGCACGCCGCGTGGGATGTTGCCGGATGCCGGTCGGATGTCCTGCACACCGGGCGGCAGCCAGCCACCGCTCTCCTGCACCTCAAGCAGAATCACCGAGAACAGGTCTGCCAGCCGCGCCGGATCGAGCATTGCCTGCGGCGCGATCAGCAGTCGACGGGTGACTTCCCCGGGCGATGCCGGGCGTAGCTGCCCGTCCAGGCCGATCGGCAGCGGTGCCACCTCGAACCTCACGAACTCGCTGTGCTGGCCCACCACGTGCCCGTCGACGGCTCGCACCTCGACGGTGAACCGCAACGTGTCCTCGTCCTGGAACTCGACCATCCGCAGCGGCTCGTCCAGCCCCACCCGGCCGTTGTCGGCCATCCGCTGCAGGGCGACCGTAACCCTGTTCCGCACCGAGTTCTCGGCCAAGCTCTCGACCAGCGCGTCGCGGACCGGCCCGGCGTTCACCTGATCCGGATCGAGCCTGCTCAGCCTGCGCAGCGTCCACAGCGACGGGGTGCTCCGCCCATAGCGGCGCCACAGGTACTCCTCGACGGTCTTCCAGCGCGCCTCGACCACGGACACGCCCGTCGCGGCGGCGGGCTCCGCGTCGCTGTCGCCGTTGCCTCGATGAGGTTCGAGCAGACCCATGGCGGCGAGCTCACGCACCAGCTCGGCCTCCAACTGATCCACGGGAAGACCGGTAAGCGGAGGTGCGTTCCGCTCGGCGAGTCGTGCGGCGCGTTCGAGATCGACGAGCCGTTCATGGACGCGCCGCATCGCGGCCCGGTCGGCCGTGTTGGGCGTGCCCAGCTCCGGCCGGTTGGGGCCCGGGCGCAGCACCGACGGCCGGTTGCGCCCCAGGTGGTCACGCAGACCGGCGTTGAAATAGCGCAGGTCGCGGCCCCCCTGTATCAGGCGGTCGCGCCGGCTGGGCGTACCGTCGTCGGAGTAGGTCACCTCCGGCGGTGCGAGCCGGGCGACAGCCCTCGACCCCGCGCCCAGCAGCGTGTCGTGAAAGAGCTGCCCCTGGGCCCGGGCCACCCGGTCCGCCTCACGGTCGCGGCTGCTCCGGTAGCCGACCACCGGGGCCGGCTTGATCCTCGCGGCGGCTATCTTCACCGTTTCGCCCAGCCCCGCCGCCATCTGCGCCATGCCCACCAGGGAGTCCGGCCGGGTAGCCATGTCCGCATGCAACGCCTTGCGGGCCTGGGCCCGCTTGTGCGCCGGTGCCCACACCCGCATGGGTGTCTCGCCGACCGCCAACAAGCCGGCGTACTTGGCCGAGCCCAGGAGCATCCTGGTCAGCAGCGGGCGCGCGGCGCCGAAGGGCCCCACCAGCAGAGCCCCGCTGATCAGGGCGACAGCCAGTCGCCCGAGAATTGCGGGCCCGTGCTTGTACAGGAGCTGTGACCGCCAGTAGACCTCGTTCGGCCGGCCGGCAAGCCTGTCCGTCACGCGCTGCCGGGCCGCGTCTCCCAGCCCTGCCGGGGTCGACGAGGCCAGACGTATCAGGATCCGGTCGTTGGTCTGCCGGACGAATCGCCATGACGATCGCCTCGGACGCGGCTCAGCGGACCGCTCGGTGAGATCGTTTCCCCACACCAGCTTCTCGATGACATCGATGTCCTGCAGCGCATCCTCGATCGCGCGCCGCGCGTCCCACGCATCTACCGCCTGCCGGTCGGCGACCTCGTCGAGCTTCACCCGGCTCCAGCCCACGCCGTAGAGGGGGCCGTATCCCACGACGTTGATCGCCCCGTTGGCGACGGTGAACCTGAGCGCGAGTGCGGCCTCGTCCGGCGGTTGGCTCTTCATCGTGCTCAGGGCGATCTGCATGAGAACCGAATTCACGCTGGCCGGCACCTGCTGCGTCGTGACACGCCCCATGTTGTCGAAGAGCCGTGGCGCGCCCGACGCGTACCCCCGGCCGGTCATGGTGTAGGTGACCGGTTGGCCGTCCACCCAGGAGACCGGCGGGTCGCCGGCGCGGCGGAAGAGCTGGAGCCTGCGCCGGCGGTACTCCATGTCCGCCAGCTTGTGCTCGACCTCGTCGGCCATCGTGTTCTGTGCCTCGGTCAGGTCGGCGCGCAGCTGCCGCAGCAGCTCCATCAGCCGCATCCGCTCCTGAGGGTCGAGTGCGCCGCCCTCGTCACGCAGCTTCCGCAGCGTCTCGTGCAGCTTGGTGAGGGGGTAGGTCAACATGCCGGCGGCGCTGTTGCGGCGCGAGTCGGGCGATAGCGACACCTCGTGTTTTTCCTTGGCGGATGCCTCGCGCTCCGGTCTGTCCTTGACGTAGTCCGCTTCGGCCTGGCCGAAGCCCGTGCCGCCTATCTCCGCCCCGAGGACGTACGCGGAGAGCGCCAGCTGCGCCATCCGGCCCTGCACCGGCGGACCGTCGAAGTCGTCGGGGTCGGCCCCCCACAGTGGGACCGCGCTGGCGACACCGCCACCCGCCGCGCCCCCCAGACGCTTCGCCCAGTTCTCGCCCCTGTCGGGGTGCGTGATCCAACGGTAGACGCTGGGCGCTATCTCGGGGCTGGGTAATGCGAATTGGACGGGGGCGCTCTGGCTGGCGACGATGCCGGCGGCCTTGTTGTCGGCGAAGGCCTGACTTCCGTCCCGAACGAAGGCGCGGTTTCTGGTCATCTCGGTCTGATCCGGCGTCCGCTCGGCATACGGATTCGTGTCCATCGCGTACAGCCAGGCCCCGCTGGCGCTGAGCATCCGCCGGAACTGGTGGAACCCGAGTCCGGGCGTGGCCGGGTCGGGCGGTCCGATCAAGGGTCGCAGCGGCCGGGCGAACAACCGGTGCAGGGGTACGCGCTGCGTCGGGCCCGCGTCGGCGTTCAACATGCCGAGCAACGGGTCGGTGACGACCGCACGAACGCCCCGGAACCGGGTCAGAACCCCGACCGCCAGCTCCTTCCTCAGCTTCCAGTTCGCCAGCGTGGTCATCCGCTCGTCGTCGGTCGCTGACACCCCCACCGCCCGGAACCGGCGCAGCAACTCGGCCGCCATGTGGTTCATGGCGATCCGCTCCACCCGAGGGGCAAGCTCCCGGAGGCCGAACAGCGTGTTCAGCTGAGCCGCCGTCCGGGTCACCGCTCTGGAGGCCGGATCCGCGTCGGGCTCGCCCCGCAACAGCGCGAGTTCGGCGAGCGTGCCGGCGACGTCGATGGTGACCGCCTGGTCACTGGCGTCAGAGCGGACGACCACCGTCAGCGCCCCGTCCCTGCCGGTCTCCAGTCGAACGGCACTCCCGGGCACCGCCTGGGCGTCGTCGACCCGGACCGGGATCTGGAACGTCGCGTTCCGTTGGCCGTCGGAGGCAGGCAGCTGCACGGTCAATAACGGCCCGCCGCTGTCCTGGAGCAGTTCGACGCCGGTGATCGCGGCGTCCGGCCGGGACGCATACCGGCGCGCCTGGGCGTCGACCGCGGCCAGCACCTTCTTCCCGTCGGCGGCGCTGCGGGTGTCCAGCATCCGCAACGCGATCAGCCGATGGTCCCGCTCGTTGGTGATTCTCCCGGCCAGCTTCGGGCGCCGTCGGGCGCTGTCAGGCTGGTCAGTGAGCAGACCCATCTCGGTCAGGAGCCGCACCACCCGGCCTGACGAATCGTGCGACCTCTCGTGGGCGGCCGCCCGTGTCAGCCGCCGCCACCGGGAGTTGTCGCCACCGGACAATCGCCACGGGCCGATCCGCAGCCACCCGGGCCTCCTCTCGGAGTCGGTCGAATCACCGCTCCACAGACCCCGCTGGGAGAACCAGACCTTCTCGCCGCTCTCCGCTATGGCGTCCATCAGCAGCGCGGCGTCCAACTCGGGCGTTCCGATCAGTGCCGCCGAGATCTCCACCACGGTGGTCGGAAACGCGACCGACGCGGAGCTGTCCGCGTCGGACGGCACCCGCACGGTGTACGACACGCCCTCCGGCAACGACGCGAACCGAAGCTCGACATCGAAGGAGTGCCGGTACGGATCCTCCGCCCAGGCCCGGGACTTGAACCGGACTGTCCGCGTTCCGCGAGACGCTGTCCCCTTCTGCGCCGACCCGCTGTCCGGCTCCCCACGTACCAGCTCGACGCTGCCCCAGCCGGCGTCCACGTTCCTGACCGCCTCGTCGAGCATGCGGTCCAGGGCGGCCTCGTCCATCGAGTCCAGGCGGGTCGCGCGGTTCGCCTCGTCGACCGCACGGCCGACGGCCCCTGTCAGGACCATCCGATCGGCCTCGAGTGCCCTTCTCGTCTCCAGCACAGCGGCCAACGCCTTGGAGCGCGTCTCGTCCTGAGGGCCGGCCATCGTCGCCAGTAGGGTGTCGACCGCGGCCCTGGCCTGGATGGCGCGTTGGCTCACCTGCTCCGCCAGCGGCGAGAGCCCGAGACGTGTGCGATCGGCCACGCTGTCGCTGGCGGTGACGGCCCTGCCCGCCTCGTCCAGTTCGATCCAGGTCTCAAGCATGGCGCCTCGCTCACGAGACAACCACTTACGGAGTTCGTCCGCCAACTTCACCGCGTTGGCGAAGTCCGGCAGTATCGCCCTTGCCGATCCCGAGGTATCGGCGCTGGCCAGTCGTTCGGCCAATCGCTGGCGCTGCTGGGTGACCGCCTGTACGCGCCGGTCTACCTGGCTGGCGACCGTGTGAAGCGCCGTTTCGGCCTGCACCGCCGTGTCCGGAGATGTCGCTTGCGCGAGCGTTTGGCGTGCGTCGTTGTAGGTGCCTTCGAGGTTCCTGACCACCTCGTCGGCGGTGGCAAGCTGCTCCAGCACCGGGGCCAACGATCTCTGTAGTTCGGCCAGGCGGAGTCCGGCGTCGATCCTCGCTCCGACGAGGGCCACCCGGTGTGCCGGGGTGAGGTCGCTGCTCGCGCCGGCCGCCCATACCCTGTCGCGCGCGGCCCGAAGTTGGGCGGTGGCTTCCGCGCTCCGTCCGGCAAACGAGCCGGCCTGAACGCCGAGCCTGGTGAACACCTCCCGGTGGTTTCGGGTGATGCGCAGCATGTTGTCGATTTCCAGGGCCGCGTCCAGCTCCTGCGAGAGGACCGTGCGGAGCGTCGCACGGCTCTCCGCGGGGAGCTTCGTGCCTTCCTCATCAAAGAGCTTCGCGATCGCCGCGTGAACGTCGGTGTCGAGTGCGGCGATCGCGGCTTCGTCGACACCCCCGGAGCGCAACGCCGCCGCGAGCCGGTCCGCCGCGGGCAGCAGGTCCCGCCGCAGCGCCGCCGCGACCTTCTCCGCCTCCTCGACCTCATCTGGTCTACCGCGATGCACGCCGTCGGTCGGGGCGATGCCGGCTGCCACAGCGTCGAAGTGGGCCATCACGGCGTAGACGCCGTCCAGGGTGGCCTCGGCCATCCTGATCTCCGGCGGCCGGGGGTCGCGGTCGCGCGGGTCCTCGTCGCCGCCCCAGCCCTGCGTACCGGTCGGGCCGCCCGGCCCGCCATGACCGCCCGACCCGGCTCGGTCCTCCTGGCTCTGCGTGCCGTCGGGTGTGTCGGGCGCCGGCGGCGCGTCGGTCAGCTCGGCTGACCCCTGCTCGGTCCGGTCCCGCCCGGCCGTCGCCGTGTCAACCGACGCTGTACCGGCCGGCGCTGCGTCCACGCCGCCGGCCGACGGCCCAGCAGGACGACCCCGCCCGCTCCGGCGGCTGGCCTGCCGGACAGCAGGACGACCAGGCCCGCCCCGGCGGCTGGGCCGACGGCGCCGCACCCGGCGACCGGCCGCAGCACGACGACCCCAACCGCTCCGGCGGCTGGAACGCCCAGCAGGACGACCCCAACCGCTCCGGCGGCTGGAACGCCGACGGCGACCAGCGGCCGGGCGCGTCCTGGGCCCCGCCGCAGGACGCCCAGCCGCAGGGCGACGAGTGGCCTGCCCGGGACGAGCCGGTCCGGGTCCGGGCCGCCGCGTCGGTGCCGCAGCAGCCCGACGACCGGGACGCCAACGGCTGGGGTTCGACCGAACCGGCCGCCAGCCCGCCCGCCCGGGCGGCCGTCAGCGTTCCCGGTGACGGCGGCCAGCAGTGGGCCAACGGAGCGGAGAGCCTGCCGCAGCGGGCCGCCGCCAGCCCGGTCGTACCGGACGTCGAACCGTGGTCGGCGGACGAGGCGTGGGGCCGCGCCGAGACGGGCGAGCCGGCCGCGAGCCGCGCCGGCAACGGCTGGGAGGCGGACCGCGCCGAGGAGCCGCCGATCTACCAGCCCGCTCCGGGCCCCGGCATCTCGCCGGCCAACGCGGTGCCGCTGCCCCCGCAGGAGCAGCGGGTGCCCGGCGCCAGCCTGGCCGCCGCACCGCCGGCCGACTACGCCCCGCCGGCCCAGTTCGCGCCCGAGCAGTCCGCCCGGGACGGCGGCCTGCCCGCGTACGACCAGGAGCAGCCCGCGTGGGCGCAGCCCGGCTCCCGGCACGACGAGGCGCAGTCCCCGGCCGGGCCCGTGGTGCCCGGCCCGCGTACCTCGCCGGAGGCCGGCGGGCGGGCTGCCGTGCCGGCACCGGAGGGTGCCGACGCCGCGGGTGGCAGCGTCTCGGCGAGCGCCTCCGTGCCGCTGGCCAGCCGGGTGATGCCGCCGGCCGACCAGGCCCTGCTACCGGGCGGCACGCCCGCGCCGCAGCCCCGGGTGTACGGCCGGCCGGCCAACCCGGAGTCGACGGACGAGCCGGAGCGGGGCGAGCCCGACGGGCACCGGCCGGACCACGCGTCGTCGCCGTTCGACCAGGGCCCCGAGGCGCGCTTCGACCAGGGCCCGGACGCCCGGTTCGACCAGGACACCCGCTTCGGCCAGGCGCCGGACAACCGGTTCGACCAGGACCCGCGCTTCGGCCAGGCGCCGGACAACCGCTTCGACCAGGACACCCGCTTCGGCCAAGGGCCGGACAACCGCTTCGACCAGGACACCCGCTTCGGCCAGGCCCCCGAGCAGCGGTTCGACCAGGGGCAGGAGACCCGCTTCGACGAGCGGGACCGGGGGCCTGCCGCCTTCGGCGCACCCGCTCCCGCGTCGCCGGCCGCGCCCCCGGCCTTCCCGCCGGGCGTGCCGTCCTTCGTCGACGCCCCGGCGAGCGACCGACCCGTGAACGGGGTCCGGCCGCACAGCGACACGGACCGGCCGGGCGAGCACTTCGGCGCTCCGGCCGCCTCCGCGCCGCCCGGCTACGGGCCGGCCCCGACGGCCGAGCCGACGCCGGGTGGCGCCTTCCCGCCGGCGTTCCCGCCGCCCGGGCAGCAGTCCGGCCCGTCCTGGGACCAGGGCGACGCGGACCGGGAGCAGGGCCGGTTCGACTCGTTCAAGCCGATCGCCGAGCCGAAGACCGAGGCGCCCCCGCCGAAGGTGCGCAACGGGCGGGTGCTCGCCGCGGTGCTCGTCGCCGCGGTGTTGATCCTGGCGGTGCCGCTGGGCCTGCTCATGCTCCTCGGCAAGGTCGGCGGCGCCGAGGAGACCCCGGCCTTCGACCCGGCGGTCGGCAGTTGCGTCAAGCAGTCCGGCGCGGGCGCGGCGGCGGCGGACTGCGGCGAGGCCGGCGCGTTCACCGTGGTCTCCAAGGTGGACGCGAAGGACAAGTGCGCCGACCCGGCCCAGCCGCACGTGGTGCTCCCCGGCGACGGGGCGAACCGGGTGCTCTGCCTGAAGCCGGCCGGCAAGTAGCCACACCGCGACGGCGGGCCACGGG
>NZ_JBSGDY010000035.1:0-44899 GCF_053602615.1 Micromonospora sp. NPDC004336 | reverse complement strand
CCCGGGATCGCCGCCCCGGCCCGCCCGTCCGACGGCCGGACGCGGGCCGGCGCCCGGCCGTACGGGGGCTGGGTGCTGCGCGCCGACGACCGGGACGCCACGGCGACGACGGCGGCGCGCTACGACGGCGTCGACCGGCCCGCGCCGCTGGTCACCGACCGGTGGGTACGCCGCCTCCAGCAGGACCTGGCGGCGCTGGGTTTCCTCGCGTCGGACGCGGTCGACGGGGCGTACGACATGATCACCTACTGGGCGGTGCTGGAGTTCCAGACGTACGCCCGCCGGGAGCGCGCGGCGGTCGAACCCGCCGGCGCCACCGCCACCCAGCACGCCGACCGGCTGCGGCCGGTGGACGTGCCGGAGGCCGAACGGTACCGGGGCCCGGTCAGCGGCATGGCCGACGCGCCCACCCAGGCGGCGGTCCGGCACTGGGTGGACAGGCGCTGGCGCCGCCCCGGGCCGTGCCCCGGCTGACGCCGGACGGGCTCCGCCCCGCCCGCCGCCGCAGGTCGACGCGGCGGCGGTCAGCGGGTGGCCCGGACCCGCGCGCCGAGCCGGTCCGCCCGCCCGCCGCCGTCACGGTTGCCGGCCCACCGGCGGCCCGGCGCGCCGGGCCGCCGTCACCTCGCCCCGCTGTCGTACGACTCGCGGGCGTCGAGCAGTTCGTCCCAGTTCCGCTCGGCCCAGGCGCACGCGACCGCCATCGGTTCGAGCATGCTGCGACCCACCGGCGTCAGCTCGTACTCGACGCGCGGGGCGGGTCCGGCGTGGACGGTGCGTCTGACCAGGCCGTCCCGTTCGAGGGAGCGCAACGACTGGGTGAGGACCTTGGGGGTGACGCGGTGCAGCGGCACGCGCAGCTCGGAGAACCGGCGCGGCCCGTGCTCGAGGCAGCGGATGACGAGCGCCGCCCACTTGTCGCCGAACCGGATCGGGTTGAGCGAGGACGGGCACAGCTCGTCGAACATGTCGGCGGGCAGGGGTTGCCTCATGGGCCCAACGATAGCTGGTATCCCGGTGGTAACCGCGGCTGCCGATAGCGTCGACGAACCGGCCGGGCGCACAGGCTCCGGCCCTGGCGAGAGGCGTTTCTCATGAACATCGTGGTCTTCGGCGCGGGCGGCCGGGCCGGGCGGCAGGCCGTCGCCGAGGCACGTCGGCGCGGCCACCGGGTCACCGCCGTGGTGCGCGACCCCGCCCGCCACGGCGACCTGGCCGACGCGCGGGTGGTGGCAGGCGACGTCACGGACGCGGCGAGCGTCGCGGAGGCGGCCGCCGGGCACGACGCCGCCGTCGGCGCGGCCGTGGACCTGTCCGCGTCGCCGCACGACTTCTTCACCGCCTCGTCGCGCGCCCTGGCCACCGGCCTGGCGAAGGCGGGCGTACGCCGCCTGGTGGTGGTCGGCCTCGCGTCGATCCTGCCCGGAGCATCCGGTGCCGCCCTGATGGACGAGCCCGGCTACCCAAACGAGTACCGCTCCTTCTACCTCGGACACGCGGCAGGATTGGCGGAGCTGCAGACCTGCGACCTCGACTGGGCGTACCTGGCCCCCGCGGGCGACTTCGACCACGACGGCCCGCGCACCGGCCGGTACCGCCTCGCCGGCCACGGCGACCCGGCCAGCCGGATCAGCTACCCGGACTTCGCGGTCGCCCTGCTCGACGAGATCGAGACACCCCGCCACCACCGCGCCGCCGCGAGCATCCGGGAGGCGTGATGCCCGAGGTCCACGACAGCCCGAACCCCTGGGTCGCCGAGCACATCCGCCGCTTCGAGGAGACCGGCGGCCGGCCACGGCCCGGCGTGAACGACCTGCTCCTGACGACCCGGGGCCGAAGGACCGGCGAGCTGCGCCGCACCGCGCTCGTCTACGCGCGCGACGGCGACCGCTATGTGCTGGCCGCCTCCAACCGCGGCGCCGAACACCACCCCGCGTGGTACCTCAACCTGCTCGCCGACCCGTACGTCACGGTGCGGGTCGGCACGGAGACCTTCACCGCACGCGCGCGCACCGCCACCGCCGAGGAGCGCCCGCACCTGTGGCGCCTGATGGTCTCGACCATGTCGGAGTACGCGGCCTACCAGCAGCGGATCGTCCGGGAGATCCCCGTGGTCCTGCTGGAACGCGCCGCACGCCCGGACGAGCCCGGGGCCCGGTGCGGGGAGGTCGGTGAGGACGTGTAGAGTGATCTCCGTCAGCGATGAGGGGAGGTGAGCCCGGTGAACACCCAATGTCACGTCTGGGCGCTCCACCCGGCCATCCCTGTCCGCTGACTTCGCGTCGGGGAGAGCGCCCTCCTAACCGGAGGAACAATGACCTTCTCCCCGTTCCGTATCGCCGTATCCGACGAGGTGCTCGACGACCTGCGGGCCGGGCTGGCACGTACCCGCTTCACGGACCGCAGCGGCGATCAGCCGTGGCAGGCGGGCGCAGATCCCGACTACCTGCGAAGCCTGGTGTCCTACTGGCGCGACGGCTTCGACTGGCGGGCTCGCGAGGCCGAACTCAACGCGCTGCCGCACTACCAGGCCCAGATCGACGGGCGACGCGTGCACTTCCTTCGCGTGCCCGCGGTGCGGCCGGCCGGCGCGCCCGCCCCGCTGCCGCTGATCCTGAGTCACGGCTGGCCCAGCAGTTTCGTGGAGATGCTGCCGCTGGTCGACCGGCTCACCAACCCCGCGCGCCACGGGGGCGACCCCGCCGACGCGTTCGACGTGGTGGTTCCCTCGCTGCCGGGCTTCCTGTACTCGGAGCTGCCGAAGGGTCCGCTCACCCGCGCGGCGATGGCGCGGACGCTGCACCTGTTGATGACCGATGTCCTCGGCTACCAGCGCTACGGCGCCTTCGGTGGGGATGTCGGCGGCGTGGTCACCGGTTGGCTGGGCGCGCGGTATCCCGAGCAGGTGGCCGGCATTCACATGATCCATCCACCGTTCCCGGGCAGCTTCGACTCCCGCCCGCTGTCCCCGGCCGAGCAGGCGTTCCTCGACGCCGAGGCGGTGTACGACCAGACCGACGGCGGATACAGCGCCATCATGGGGACCCGACCGGACACCATCGCCGCGGCGCTGGTCGATTCGCCGGTCGGTCTGGCGGCCTGGCTCGTCGACAAGTATCGGGACTGGAGTGACAACCACGGCGACCTGGAGAGCCGGTTCGACCGGGACACCCTGCTGACGATCATCACCCTGTACTGGGCGAGCGGCACGATCGGCTCCTCGTTCCGGCAGTACTTCGACATCGGCCACAACAGTCCGCGGCCCGACATCACGGTGCCGGCCGCGTTCACGCTGAGCACCGAACCGTCGATGGCCAACTTCCCGCGCGAGATCGCCGAACGTGCCTGCACCGACATCCGGCACTGGAGCGAACCAGGTAGGGGCGGGCACTTCATGCCGCTCGAGGAGCCGGACCTGCTCGCCGGCGAACTCAGGCGGTTCTTCACCTCGCTACGCCCGAACTGATCGGTACGGGAGCCGGGCTGCCACAGCCCGGCTCCCCCCGTCGGGTTCGGATGGCGGCCGTGGCCGGATGGCACGGCGACCCGGTCAGCGCGTCCGGCGGCTGGCCCGCAGGGCGCCGAGGATCACGCCGGGCGTGGCCAGCGAGCGCGGGTGCGCGCGCAGGGAGACGACCTCGTTGAACCGGCGCGCGATCGTCACGTCGGTGACGGTCGCGGCGACGATCCGGCCGCTGAGCCAGTTGGAGAGGCGGTGGCCGCGCGGGTAGGGCCCGTCGACGTGGGGCAGCGCCAGGTCGGCGGAGGTCGACATCGCCCAGGCGGCGTCGACGACGACCTTCTGCAGGGCGAGGAACCGGCGCGCGGGCACGGCCGGATCCGGGCTCGACCTCAGGTGCGTCGACAGGCAGGCCGCGTGCAGGGCCGCCGCCGTGATCCCCTGCCCGTACACGGGATTGAACGACGCGACCGCGTCGCCGACGCTGACGAGCCCGGCCGGGAACCGCTTCAGCGCGTGGAAGTCCCGCCGCAGGCTCTCCGCATGGCGGTAGGTGCGGACGTCGCCGAGCATCTCGTTGCCGGCGAGCGCGCCGAACTCCGGCGGGAACTGCCGTCGCAGGCGGCGTACGAAGTCCTCCGGGGTGCGTCCCGGCCGGTTCTCCCCGTAACCGGCCATCATGGCCATCCACCGGCCGTCCTCGACGGCGAAGAACGCGGCGCCGGCCACGTCCGACGAGTTCCCCGGGGTGTGCAGGGCCATGACCACCGCGGGATCCGGGGCCGGTTCGGCGCGTCGGAACAGGGCCGTGGCGTAGTTCAGGTCGACGGCCATCCGCCGGCTGACGGGCCGGTCCCAGCCGGCCCGCTCCAGCCAGTCGGACAGCCGGCTCGAACGTCCCATGGCGTCCACCACGAAGTCGGCGGACTCGACGCCGGGGACGCCGTCGACCTCGCAGCGGACCCCGGTGGTCACGGCGCCGTCGAAGACCAGGCCCGTGGCGCGGGCGGTCAGCGTCTTGACGTTGGGCAGTCGGAGCACCCGCTGGCGGATCAGCCGTTCCAGCAGTGGGCGGGTGCCGGCGAGGCTGTCGGCGTCGTCGGGCACGACGACCTTGCGGCGGCCGTCGAGATAGGCCCTCCTGGTGGCCGGCGGTGCCTCGACCGCGCCCTGGGCGACGGCCTGCTCGCGGAATCCCGGGAACAGGCGCTCCAGGTGGAGAAGGCCGCCGGGCAGCAGCGCGTGCAGTTGCGTCCCCTGCGGCACGCCCGGCCGCCCGCCGGGCGCGTGCAGGTCGTCCCGGTCGAGAACGAGCACGCTCTGCGCGTGGTCGGACAACACCCGGGCGGCCAGCAGCCCGGCGACGCTGCCGCCGACGACCACGGCCCTGCCCAGGGTCGGGGACGCCTCGTCGGCGGGCGGCACCGCGTTCAGCGCGGCGAAGACGCGGGCCGGGGAGATGGCCATCGTGCCCTCCAGGGGTACGGGGGTGCGGCGCCTCCCGCACGACCGCCGGCTGACCGGGGCGCGGGCGAACCGGCGGCCGGCTGACGCACGTCGATCGTCGCACAGGCGCAGCCGCCGGCCGGTGAGGTTGGCGAGTCGGATTTGCGGCTCGGCGGCGTCACCCGATCGACGACGGTCGGACGCTGCGGGCACCGACCGGGTCCCGGCTTGGCTCCTCCCGGTCGCCGACGGATGCCGCCGCGCTGAGCCGGCCCTCGTTGCCGCTGCGGTCCAGGCCGGAGACGCAGTAGGACAGCGGGCGGTCGGCCGGCGCGGTGCGGTCGACCCAGGCCGTGCCCCGGGTGGTGCCGACGAGCCGGGCCACGTCGCCGTCCACCCGGTAGACGGCGAAGCTGGTGGCGTCGTCGCCGCGCCAGGTCAGCGCCACCTCGCCGGCGGCCTCGCGTCGCGCGCCGGTGACCGTGGGGGCGGCCGGCGGCGCGGCCGGTAGCTGCGCCATGGTGGGCACCAGGGCCGGGCCGGCGTAGTGCGCCCGGCGGTAGCGGCTGACCGCACCGAGTCTGTCGGCGCGTACCTGCTTGGCGCTGAAGTGCACGCTTCCGCGCACGCCGTGCCGCCGGTTGAGGGCGAGCTGGCGGTCCAGCTCGGCCGGGTCGCGCCAGGCGCCGCGCTCGCCCACCCGGTAGTCGGCCTGGCCGATGTAGAGCTGCACCCGGGTGCCCTCGACCGTGGCCGCCCACCAGGGCAGCAACCTGGCGTAGTCGGCCTTGGCGAAGCCGATGTGCCAGTAGAGCTGCGGCACGACGTAGTCCAGCCACTGCTCGCGTACCCAGAGCCGGGTGTCGGCGTAGATGTCGTCGTAGCTCTGCAACCCGGCGGTCGCGGAGCCGGCCGGGTCGGTGCGCGCGTTGCGCCAGATGCCGAACGGGCTGATGCCGAACTTCACCCACGGCTTGGTGGCCTTGATCCGCTCGCTCATCTCGCGGACGAGCGTGTTCACGTTGTCCCGTCGCCAGGCGTGCCTGTCCGCGAACCGGCCGCCGTACCGGGCGAACGCCGCGCCGTCGGGGAAGTCCTGCCCGGCCTCCGGGTACGGGTAGAAGAAGTCGTCGAAGTGCACGCCGTCGACGTCGTAGCGCCGGACCGCCTCCAGCATCGAGTCCTCGACGAACCTGCGGGCCTCGGGGATGCCCGGGTTGAAGTAGAGGCGGCTGCCGGGCCGGTCGGCGCTGGGATAGGTGACCACCCAGTCGGGGTGCCGACGCAGCGGGTGGGTCGGCGCGAGCTGGTCGAGCCTGGGGCCCGGTCCGCCCACGGTGGCCGGCTGCCCACCCCGGTACGGGTTGAACCAGGCGTGGAACTCCAGGTTGCGGGCGTGCGCCTCGGCGACCATGAACGCCATCGGGTCCCAGCCGGGGTCGCGGCCGTCGCGGCGCCCGGTCAGCCACTCCGACCACGGCGCGTACTCCGAGGGCCAGAGCGCGTCCCCGCTGGGCCGCACGTGCACGAAGACCGCGTTGTGGTGGTGCCGCACGGCCAGGTCCAGCCAGCCCAGGTACTCCGCGCGCGCCTTCTCGGCCGGCAGCCCGCGCCGGCTCGGCCAGTCGATGTTGTTCACCGTCGTGATCCACATGCCGCGCAACTCGCGGGGCGCGCGGGCCGGCCGGCCCGCGCAGCCGGCCGCCGCGCCGCCGGCGTCTCCCGGCTCCGGTGCGCCGGCGTCGCCGACGCCCCCGTCCCGCAACGACCACGCGCCGCCCGCGGCCACCACGACGAGCGCGACGACCACCGCGACGATCCCTTGGGTACGGCGGCGGCGGGGGGCGGTGCGGGCGGGTGGCGCGGCGGCGGGCATCGCCCCAGTCTGCACAGTGCACCCCGTCAGGGTGAACCGGTCGGCCGTTACTTAACGGTCAGCTAAGTCGAGTTGCCGGGCACGCGACCGGGAAAGGCTACCGGAAACAGTGTTGACAATTACCGTAGACATCGACACACTTCGCTCTGAGAGCGCTCTCTGGGCTCGGCCGGAGAGGGCTCGCGCGCCGGAGGAGGAAACCAGGATGGCCATGACCCACGCCCGTCGCGCGGCGGCGGCCGTCGTCTCCGCGGTCGTCGCGCTCGCCGCGATCCTCGTCCTGCCGGGCAGCACCGGCCGGGCCGACGCGGCCATCGGAGCGATCACCTGGCAGGACGAGTTCAACGCGCCCGCCGGCGCGCCGGTCGACCAGAGCCGGTGGCGGTTCGACATCGGTGGCGGCGGCTGGGGCAACAACGAGCGGCAGTACTACACCAACAGCACCAGCAACGCCGCCCACGACGGCCAGGGCAACCTCGTCATCACCGCCCGCCGGGAGAACCCGGGCAACTACCAGTGCCACTACGGCCGGTGCGAGTACACCTCGGCCCGGCTGCTGACGGCGGCGACGTTCACCCAGGCGTACGGCCGCTTCGAGGCCCGGATCAAGATTCCCCGCGGCCAGGGCATCTGGCCGGCGTTCTGGATGCTCGGCAACGACATGGGCAGCGTCGGCTGGCCGAACGCGGGCGAGATCGACATCATGGAGAACATCGGCAGGGAGCCCAACACCGTCTACGGCACCATCCACGGCCCCGGCTACTCCGGCGGCGGTGGCATCACCGGCAGCCGCACCATCGGCCAGCCGCTCGCCGACGGCTTCCACACCTACCGGGTGGACTGGGAGCCGAACTCCATCGTCTGGTACCTCGACGGCGTCGAGTACCACCGGGTCGACCCGGGCCGGCTGGGCGGCAACCGCTGGGTGTTCGACCACCCCTTCTTCATGATCCTCAACGTGGCGGTGGGCGGGAACTGGCCCGGCTACCCCGACGCCACCACGCAGTTCCCGCAGCAGATGCTCGTCGACTACGTACGCGTCTCGGGCCACACCTCGGGCGGCAACCCGCCGGGCGCCACCGCGATCAGGGGCGCGCACAGCGGTCGCTGCATCGACATCCCCGGCGCCGACCCGGTCGACGGGGCGAAGCTGCAGATCTGGGACTGCAACGGCACCGTCGCGCAGGCCTGGACGTTCGCCTCCGACGGCACGGTCCGGGCGATGGGCAAGTGCATGGATCCGGCCTGGGCCGGCACGGCCAACGGCACCGAGGTCAACCTCGTCACCTGCAACGGCAACCCGGCGCAGCGGTTCACCCTGAACGCCGCTGGCGACCTGGTCAACCTCAACGCCAATCGCTGCGTCGACGTGCGGGACTGGAACCCGAACAACGGCGGCAAGCTCCAGCTGTGGGACTGCTCCGGCGGGGCCAACCAGAAGTGGTCCCGCGGCTGACCGCGCTCCCCAGTGCCCCGACGCGCTCGCCCACGCGCCGCGATCCGGCTCCGCTCCACCGGCCAGACAGGTGTCCCCGCTGTTCGCTCCGTCCCGTGGGCGCCGGGGTCACCGGACCGCGGGCCGGCCGTGCAGGGCGCGGGAGAGCCGGCGGACGGCCTCGTCCATGAGCTCCGGTGCCGCGGCCGCGTAGGTGAGGCGCAGGTGCGGCGCCGGAGGCTCGGCGGCGTGCCACGCCCGCCCGGGAAAGACCACGACGCCCTCGTCGGCCGCGGCGGCGGCCAGTGCGACGTCGTCGGTGCCGTCGGGCAGGCGCGCCCACAGGTGCAGGCCGCCGCGCGGAGCGGGGTGCGGGGCGAGTCGGGGCAGGTGCCGCCGCAGCGCTGCCAGCAGTGCCGCGCGCCGGGTCCGCAGCGCGCCGCGCACGGCGCGGCGGTGACGCGCCCAGGCCGGGGAGGTGACGAACTCGATCGTGGCCTGTTGCAGGGGGCCGGCCACGAAGAAGTCGTCGAGCAGCCGGGCCGCCCGCAGGCGGGCGCCGGCCGGGCCGCGGGCGCCGATGGCGGCGACGCGCAGCCCGGGCGCGGCGGACTTGGTCAGGGAGCGCAGGTAGACGACGTGCCCGTCGGGGTCGTCGGCGGCCAGCGGAGGCGCGGGCTCGCCGTCGATGGTGAGGTCGCGGGCGTAGTCGTCCTCGACCAGGAAGGCGCCGGCGTCGTGGACGGCGGCCAGGACGTCGGCCCGGCGGTGGGCCGCCAGGGTCGCGCCGGTGGGGTTGGCGTGCAGCGGCTGGCAGTAGAACAACCGCGCCCCGGTACGGGCGAAGGCGGCGGCCAGGTGGTCGGGGCGGACGCCGTCGTCGTCGGCGGGGACGGGCACCACCCGCAGTCCGGCCGCGCGGGCCGTGGCCAGCGCGCCCAGGTAGGTCGGCGACTCGACGAGCAGGGTGTCGCCGGGTGCGGCGAGCGCGCGGAAGGCGGAGGCGAGCGCGGCCTGCCCGCCCGGGCAGATCACCACGTCGCCGACGCCCAACCCTCCCCCGGCCTCGCGGGCGAACCAGGCGCGCAAATCCTCGCGCCCCTCGACCGGGCCGCGTTGCCACGAGGCGGGCTGGCGGGCGGCGCGGGCGAGCGCGGCGCCGAGCGCGGCGGCCGGTTGAAGCTCCGCGGGCAGGTAGCCGCCCGAGAGCGGTATGGCACCGGCCGGCGGTAACGCCAGTAACGCCTGCATGTCGTCCTCGCCGGGCGGGCGAGGCCCGAGCGCCACGGTCTGCCAGGACAGGTCCGGCGGGCGCCGGGGCGTGGGCGCGGCGGCCACGAAGGTGCCCCGACCCGATCGCGCCTCAACCAGCCCTTCGGCTACGAGCTGGCGGATCGCCTCGGTGACCGTGACCGGAGAGGCATGGTGGAGCGCCGTCAGCTCGCGCACGGACGGCAGGCGGTGGCCCGGCTCGGCGCCGGCCACGAGACCGCGCAGACATTGGACGATCCGGTCGACTGCGTTACCGTGATCCATGAGAGACCAGAGTAACGCTACTGACCCGGGCGCGGTAACAGCGAATCGCGGCGCCGGGCTCGCCCTCGGCGCGCTGGGCGTACTGGCCTTCAGCATGTCGTTGCCGATGACCCGCGTCGCCGTGCAGGAGCTCGACCCCTGGCTGGTGGCCTTCGGCCGGGCCGTGGGCGCGGCGCTGCTGGCGTGGGCGTACCTGAGGTTCACCGGCGCGCCGCGACCCGATCGGAGCCAGTGGCGGCGGCTGACGATCGTCGCCCTGGGCGTCGTCGTCGGCTTTCCCTTGTTCACCTCGCTCGCGCTGACGACGCACACCTCCGCGCACGGCGCGGTGGTCATCGCCGTGCTGCCCGCCCTGACCGCCGTCTTCGCGGTGCTGCGGGCCGGAGAGCGTCCGTCGCCGTTGTTCTGGTTCGCGAGCGTCGGCGGGCTGCTGGCGGTGCTGGCCTTCCTGATCCTCAGCGGCACGGTGGGCGGCGCCCTGTCCCCCGCCGACCTGCACCTGCTCGCGGCGGTCGTGCTGTGCGGCCTGGGCTACGCCGAGGGCGGTGCGCTCGCCCGCGAGCTGGGCGGGGCCCGCACGATCTGCTGGGCGCTGCTGCTCTCGCTGCCCGTGACCCTGCCCGTCACGGCGGTGGCGGCCGCGATCCACCCGCCGCGCGCCGACGCCGGCGCCTGGGCGGCGTTCGGCTACCTCACCGCGGTCTCCATGTTCCTGGGCTTCTTCGCCTGGTACGCGGGCCTCGCCCGCGGCGGCGTCGCGCGGGTCGGGCAAATCCAGCTCGCCCAGCCCGTCCTCACCCTGGCCTGGTCGGCGCTGCTGGTCGGTGAGGTCGTCACCGCAGCGCCGGTCGGCGCGGCGTTCGTGGTGCTCGCCTGCGTGGTCCTGACCCAGCGTTCCCGCGGCGGCGCGGCGGCGCCCGCCGAGCGGGAGCCGGCCCTGCCACGCGTCGGCGAGGGTGAACCGCTGGGCACCACGGGCGACGCCCGGGCGTGACCATCCTGGCGGCGGCCGTGGCCGCCGGGGCCGACCCGCCGCGCCGGCGCGTGTGACGTCTTCGGCGTCGACCTACCCACGCCGACCGGCTCGGTGGGAGGATCCGCAGCAGGGACCACAGAGGAGAGTGCCATGCGTTACGTCGACGGCCCGACGGTCGAGTGCGACCTGCACGTGGCGGCGGATCCCGCCCTGGTGTGGAAGCTGGTCACGGATGTCGAGCTGCCCACGCGGTTCAGCCCGGAGCTACGCCGGGTGCGGTGGCTGGACGGCAGCGCGGGGCCGGCGCTCGGCGCGCGGTTCGAGGGGCACAACCACAATCCGGCGCTGGGCGAGTGGCGGACGATCTCGCAGGTCGTGCGGTTCGACGAGCCACGGGTCTTCGGCTGGCTGGTGCTCGACCCCGACAACCGCTTCGGCGGCGGCCCGGCCGACCCGGAGCGGCCGGCCGCCACCTGGCAGTTCCGGCTCACCCCGGAGGGGGACGGCTGCCGGCTCGCCCAGCGGGTGCGCATCGGCCCGGGCCGCACGGGGGTGAGCCTGTTCATCGACCGGGCCCCCGAGCACGAGGAGAAGATCATCGAATTTCGCCTGGCCGCCCTGCGCGAGGCCATGACGACCACCCTCCAGGGCATCCGGGACCTCGCCGAGCGGCCCCGCTGACCACGGTGGCGGCGCCGCCGGGCCGCCCGGGCCGCCTCGTGTGGCCCAGGGCCAGGCCCGGGCCACACGCGGCGTGCTCAGTGCGCGTGAACCCGTGCTCCCGCGGGCGCCTTCCCGGCCGGGACCGTGAGCAGGGCCAAGAGGGCGGAGACCGCGGCCGCGATCGCGGCGAAGGTGAAGCCGCGGGTGAAGCCCACGCCGCTGCTGCCGGCGATGCTCGCCGCCGCGACGCTCGACACCACCGCGACGCCGAGGGCGGCCCCGAACTCGTGGAAGGTGCTGAGCAGACCGGAGGCGATCCCCGCCTCGTGGTGGGCGACCTGCCCCAGGGCGGTCGCGGAGGAGGCGACGAAGGCCGCGCCGATTCCCGCCGCACCGAGACTGATCCCGGTCACCACCGGCGCCGACCCCGTCCAGAACACCGGGACGGCGGTGCCCAGGGCCGCGACCGCCAGGCCCACCGTCGCGACGGACCGGGCACCGAGGCGACCGACGACATGGCCGGCGACCTGCGCTCCGATGATCGTCGCCACGGCGACCGGCAGGAACAGCAGCCCGGTGCGCAGTGGGCCGTAGCCCTTGTGGTGCTGCAGGTAGAACGAGCCCAGGAAGAACACCGCGATCATCAGCGCGGTCGCCGCCAGGATGAGGAACGTGCCGGCGGCCACCGGCCGGCGGGTCAGGATGCGCAGGTCCATCAGCGGCGACCGCACGGCGCGTTGCACCACGGCAAACAGCGCGTACAGCACGGCGGCGCCGGCCAGCGTCCCGAGGGTCGCGACGCTGACCCAGCCACGGTCCCCGGCGTTGATCAGCGCGTAGATCGCCGTGCCGGTGGCGGCCGTGACGAGGACGGCGCCGGGAACGTCCAGTCGGGCCCGGGTCCCCTGGGACAGGTGCGCCGGCAGCATCCGGGCCAGTGCCACCAGGACGACCAGGCCGATGGGGACGTTGATGTAGAACACCCACTGCCAGCCGGGGCCGGCCGTCAGGACGCCGCCGAGCAGGACGCCGATCGCGGACCCGCCGCCGCCGAGGGCCGACCAGACGCCGAGGGCCTTGTTGCGTTCCTCCTCGGGGAAGACCCTCATCACCGCCGACAGCGCCGCGGGCGACAGCATCGCCGCGCCGACACCCTGCGCGATCCGGCCGCCGAGCAGCGCGGCGGCGCCGCCGGCCAGGCCGGTGACCAGGGATGCCACGGTGAACACGAGCAGGCCGAGCAGCACGACCCGGCGGACGCCGAACAGGTCCGCCGCGCGCCCGCCGAGCAGCATCAGACCGCCGAACATGAGGGTGTACGCGCTGACCACCCAGGTCAGCGTGTCGCGTTGCAGGTTGAGGTCCGCGCCGATGTGCGGCAGCGCGATCGCCACGACGGTGACGTCCAGGATGAGCATGAACTGGGCGACGCCCAGCAGTGCCAGCATGCGCCAGCGGCGCGGGTCGGCGGCGGTGGTTTCCGGTTGGTCGACGGCCTGGGTGGACACGAGGCGTCGCCTCCAATTCGAACAGCGTTGTATGAGTTGTGCCGGGGTACAGTAACTCGTACAGCAGTGTTCAACAAGGGAGATCGAGTGACGGTACCGACGCCGCAGAAGTCACCGGCCAGGCGAGCGGACGCGCAGCGCAGCATCTCGGCGATCCTCGAGGCCGCGGTGGCCGCCCTGAGCCGTAACCCGGACGCCAGCGTCAGCGAGATCGCCAAGGCGGCCGGCGTCGGGCGGGTCACGGTCTACGGCCACTTCCCCAACCGCGCCGACCTGGTGGATGCCGCGCTCGCCCGCGCCATCGCCCAGGGGCACGCGGCACTCGACGCGGTCGACCTGCTCGGCGACGCCCGACAGGCGCTCACCCGGCTGATCGAGTCCAGCTGGCAGCTGGTCAGCCGGTACCAGTCCCTCCTGCTCGCGGCCCAGGGCGTCCTTCCGCCGAGCCGGATCCGTGACCTGCACGCCGGCCCGGTCGAACGGGTGGCGGGGCTGGTGAGGCGCGGCCAGGACGAGGGGGTGTTCCGCGGCGACCTGTCCACACCGTGGCTGGTCGGCGTCATGCACGGCGTGATGCACAACGCCGCCGACGAGATCAACGCCGGCCGCCTCGATGCCGACCGGGCCGCGTCCTACATCACGGCCACCGTGCTGGCCGCCTTCACTCCGCCGGGCAGCCGCGTTCCGGGCTGAGGCGCGGCGCGGGCGCAGGCAGGCGTCGGCCCTCCGAGCCGGCGCGCCGGGGAGGCGGGCCGGCGGGCCGTGGTGGCGGGTCGGCGCGCCAGGGTGGCGGGTCGGCGGGCCGTGGTGGCGGGTCGGCGGGCCGTGGTGGCGGGTCGAGGCCCCGCCACGCTCAGATCACCCGCTCGTTCCCTCCGTCCACGGTGATCTGCGCACCCGTGGTGGCCGCGAAGGTCTCCCCGCACATCGTGGCGGCCACGTCGCCGACACGGGCGCTGGTGATCTCCGTACGGAGCAGGTTGCGTCGCTTGTACTCCGCCACCGTCAGCCCGTAGCGCCGGGCCCGCGCCGCCAGCACCTCCGCGCTCCACAGCCCGGTGTCGAAGACGGCGTCGGGATGCAGGACGTTGACCCGGATGCCGTCGGCCGCCCACTCCAGCGCCGCCACGCGGGCGACCTGCGTCACCGCCGCCTTCGACGCGGAGTAGGCGACCGCGCCGGGCCCGGGGGCCAGGGCGTTGCGGGAGGCGACCACCACCACCCGGCCGCCCCGGGGCGCGAGCGCCAGCAGCGGGTGCGTGCGGGAGAGCAGGTACGCCACCGACTCGGCGTTCACCGCCATCGTGCGCCGCCAGTCGGCCTCGTCGAGCCCGGCGATCTCCCGCGTCGCCGGGAACACCCCGGCGGCCGCGACGACGACGTCCACCCCGCCGAACCGGTCCACCGCCGTGTCGAGGGCGGCGTCGACGGCGGCGGAGTCGGTGACGTCGACGGTCAGGCCGAGCCGGGCCGGCCCGTCCGACCCGGCCACCGACGGGTCCCGGTCCAGGGCCACCACGCAGGCGCCCCGGGCCAGCAGCGCCTCGGCGCAGGCCCGGCCGATGCCCGAGGCCGCCCCGGTCACCACCGCGACCTCGCCGGCGAACTCCGACGCCGGACCGCCGCGCCGCAGCTTCGCCTGCTCCAGCTCCCAGTACTCCAGGTCGAAGATCTCCGACGCGGAGAGTGCCCGGTAGCCGCCGACCGCCTCGGCCGCCTCGATCACGTCGACGGTGTGCCGGTAGATGTCCCGGGCCATGCCGGTCTCGGCCGCCCTGCGGCCGGCGGTGAGCATCCCCAGCTCCGCGTCGAGGATCACCCGGGGCGCGGGGTCGAGCATGGTCAGCGCCGTACGGGCCCGGGAGCGGTTCCGCTCGACGTAGTCGCGGTAGGCGTCGGCGTACCCCGCCACGTCTGTGCCGACCAGCGGGATCCGCTTGGTGCGCAGCACGTGGTCCGGGGTGACCGGGCCGCGGGTGGCGACCGTCGCCAGGTCCGGCCGGTCGAGGAAGGCCCGCACCGCGGGGTCCTCGTAGCGGCTGAGCAGCATCGGGGCGCCGGCCGCGGTGGAGACCTCCCGGCGCAGCCGGGCCAGCCGCAGCCGGTCCACCGGACGGGGCGCGACGGGCGCGACCCGGGGCCGCGGCAGGCCCATCCGCTCCTCCGCCCGGCCGACGAGCTCGACGTGCCGGCGGTACGCCTCCTCGGCGTCCGCGCCGAAGGTGAACAGCCCGTGGTGGAGCAGGACCATGCCGACCGTCCCGGCGTGGGCGCGCGCCGGGTACAGCTCCGCGCAGAGCCGGGCCAGGTCGAAGCCGGGCATGACGTACGGCACCACGACGACGCTGTCGCCGTAGACCTCCTCGACCAGCCGGGCGCCCTCGGGCTGGTTGGTCAGGGCGAGCAGCGCGTCGGCGTGGCTGTGCAGCACCGCCGGGTGCGGCAGCAACGCGTGCAGCAGCGTCTCGACGCTGGGGTCCGGAGCGGTCGCGTCGAGGCGGGCGCAGCGCAGCTCGTTCATCATGTCGCTGTCGCCGAGCCGCTCCAGCCGCAGCAGCGCCCGCAGCCGGTCCAACCGCAGGGCGGTGAAGCCGGACGCGTCCATGGTGGCCAGGTCGGAGCCGCTGCCCTTGACGTGGAGCACCGACACCGCCTCGCCGGTGAGGTCGGTGACGGTCGTCTTGACCGAGGTGTTGCCCCCGCCGTGCAGCACCAGACCGGTGTCGGCGCCGAGCAGCCGGGACGCGTACACGAGGCGCGCGATCGGGTCCGAGCTGTCCGGGGCGTCGGCGGCGGACCAGCGGTTGAGCATCGGGGGTGGCTCCTCGGGAAGGGGCGGGCGGGTCAGGCCCGGCCGGTGGGGTCGTCGGGGCGGCCGCCGGCGGCCGGGAGGATGACCCGGCTCTCGGTGACGATGGCGGTGACCAGGTCCGCCGGGGTGACGTCGAAGGCGTAGTTCAGCGTCTCGGTGCCCGCCGGCGCCACGACCGCCGCGCCGAGGGCGGTGATCTCCTCGGCGGCGCGTACCTCGATGTGGACGTCCCGGCCGGTCGCGGTGGCGAGGTCCACCGTCGACTCGGGGGCGGCGACCACCATCGGCACCCCGGCGCGGGCCGCCGCCAGCGCGAGCGGGTAGGTGCCCACCTTGTTGATCACATCGCCGTTCGCGGTGATCCGGTCCGCGCCGACCACGACCGCGTCGACCAGGCCACGGGCCAGCACCGAGGCGGCAGCCGAGTCCACCACCAGGGTGTGCGGCGCTCCGATCTGGGCCAGCTCCCACGCGGTCAGCCGCGCGCCCTGCAGCAGCGGGCGGGTCTCGGAGGCGTACACGTGGGTCAGCGCGCCGTGTTCCTGGAGGGACCGGACCACGCCGAGCGCGGTGCCCCACTCGACGGTGGCCAGGGCGCCGGCGTTGCAGTGGGTCTGCACCGCCACCTGCGGCCCCACCGTCTCGACCAGCCAGCGGGCGCCGCGCTCGCTGAGCGCCCGGCAGCAGCGGACGTCCTCCTCCAGCACCGCCAGGGCCTCGGCGAGGGCCGCCGCCGTGCCCTCCGCGTCGAGCCGGGCGCGCACCCGGTCGACGCCCCAGGCGAGGTTCACGGCGGTGGGGCGGGCGGCCCGGATCGCGTCCACTGCCCGGCGCAGCCGCGCCGGGTCGTCGGAGTGCAGGCGGGCGGCGAGGGCCACCCCGAGCGCCCCGGCGACGCCGATCGCGGGCGCGCCCCGGATGGCCAGCGAGCGGATCGCCGCGATCAGCTCGTCGACGGTCCCGATCTCGAGATACTCGACCTCGTGCGGCAGCCGGGTCTGGTCGATGGCGACGATCAGGCCGTCCCGCCAGTCGATGGTCCGCATCCGCGCCCTCCCGTGTCCGGCTCCATAACCTACGGGGGCGGCCCGCTCCCCGCTACCTCCCGACTCGGCGCGGTCCCCCGGCCACGGCGACCCGCGCTCCCGTCGTCGGCGCCGTTTTCCTGGCCGGCGCGGTGGCGTGCGGCGACGAGCACCGACACGCCAGCGCCGGCGCGGGACGGTCCGTCAGTGCGCCGCCACGGCCACCGTCGCCGGCGCGAGGTCGGCCAGCCGGGACGGCCGCACGACCACGAGCAGGACCGCCATGGCCGCCACCATGCCACCTGCCACGACGAGGGCCATCGCGACCGCGCCGGTGCCCAGCACGCCCACCAGGGGTGCGGCCAGCGCCCCGACGCCGAACTGCACGGCGCCGAGCAGGGCCGATGCGGTGCCGGCCGCCTCGCCGTGCCGGGACAGCGCCAGGGCCGGCGCGTTGGGCATCGCGAGGCCCGCCGCGGCGAGCACCACCCACAACGACGCCAGCAGGCCGGGCAGCCCGCCGAGCCCGGTGGCGGCGAAGGCGAGCAGCGCCAGGCCGGCAACGGTCCCCACCCCCAGTGCGGCGACGAGGATCCGCTGCGGCGAGTAGCGGCGCAGCAGCCGTACGTTGAACTGGGTCGCCGCGATCAGTCCGACCGCGCCGGCGCCGAAGGCCAGCCCGAACTGCTGCTCGTCCAGGCCGTACTGGTCCTGCAGGACGAACGAGGAGCCGGCGACGTAGGCGAACAGCGCCGCCATGGCCAGCCCGGCCACCAGCACGAGTCCCACGAACGTACGGTCGCGCAGCAGCGTGCCGTAGACGACGAGGGTCGCGACCACGCCGCCGGACCGACGCCGCTGCGGCGGCAGCGTCTCGCGCAGGCCGAGCGCGGCGACCACGATCAGCAGGGCGCCGAGGACGGCCAGGGCCACGAAGACGCCCCGCCAGTCCGTCCAGCGCAGCAGCGCGCCGCCGAGGGTGGGCGCGAGGATCGGTGCCGCCCCCATGACCAGCAGCAGCCGGGAGAGCAACGTGGCGAAGGCCGCGCCGCTGAACAGGTCGCGCACCACGGCCGTGGCGACCACCGAGGCCGCCGCGACGCCGAGGCCCTGCACCACCCGCAGCGCGCCGAGGACCGCGATGTTGGGTGCGACGGCGCAGAGCACCGACGCCACGACGTGCAGCGCGACGCCGGCGATCAGTGGCGTACGCCGGCCCACCGCGTCGGAGAGCGGCCCGATGAGCAACTGGCCGAGGGCGAGGCCCGCCAGCGTGCCGGTGAGGGTCAGCTGGACCGCCGCCGACGTGGTGTGGAAGTCGGCCACGATCGAGGGCAGCGCGGGCAGGTACATGTCGATGGTCAGCGGACCCACCGCGATCAGCGATCCGAGCACGAGGACGAGCCGGACGCGCTGCCGAGGGCTCATCAGGTCACCCGGCGTCAGCGCCGCCGCGGGGCCTTCGGGCGCGTCGACGGTGGACGTCGCCGGGTCGCCGTCGACCGGTCGCGCGGTCGCGGGGGGCGTTGCAGAAGTCATGTCTGGCTCCAACCCGGACGAGGTGATCTCATTCCCGCCCGCGTCGACGGGCAACGGAGATCACACGGACCGGTCCGCGCCGGCGCGGCGCGGAGCCGGCGTACGCGTCCACCGTGAACCCTCGGCACCGGCCGCGCGACGCTATCGTCGTCGCATGCCGGAACTGGTCGCGCCCACCGTCCGACTCCATGCCGCCTGGCGCGACGCGCGTGACGACTGGGGCCCGGGCGTCCACGAGGACGGCTTCGGGCTGCGATCCTCCGACGAGGTGGACTCCCCCGCGGGGTTCGCGGCCTGGGTGGCGCGGTTGACCGACCAGTCGGATCCGTCGACGCCGCCGGGGGACGGCCGGGTCCGCTGCACGTACCGCTGGATCGTCGAGGACGGCGCGGTGCTGGGCGCGATCGCGCTGCGGCACGAGCTCGACGACTTCCTGCTGCGCGAGGCGGGTCACATCGGCTACGGCGTCCGACCGTCGGCGCGCCGGCGCGGCCTGGCCACCTGGGCGCTGGGCCGGATGCTCGACGAGGCGCGGGCGCTGGGCCTGGAGCGGGTGCTGCTCGTCTGCGAGGTGGGCAACGTCGCGTCCGCGCGGACGATCGAGCGCCACGGCGGCGTGCTCGAGGGCGTCCGGGCCACGGCACTCGGCGCGGCACGGCGATACTGGATCACGCTGTGATCCGTCGTCGCCGCGCCGCCGGTCGGGCCGCCTCCGGCGGGTGATCCGGCTCGACCGTCCGGCGTGCGGCGGGTCGAGCCGGACCACCCCGGGTCACTTGACGACCGCGCGGAGCCGGTCGTGCAGCGTCTTCGACATCGAGATCGCCAGGGCCAGGTCCGGCTCGCAGATCTCCAGGTAGTAGTTCCCCCGGGCCACGTAGAGCTGGTACTGCTCGATGGTGTGGTCGCCGTCGGCCGCAACGGCCCGCACGCCCTCGTCGCAGGTCCAGCCGGCGGCGACGACGGCGGCGGCCGCCTCGACCCGGCAGCTGTCCGCGACCAGCTGGTCGAACTGCTGCTGCGTCAGGCCGGTGAACGTGATCGTCGACTGCAGCCCGTACGTCGCCGCCCCCTCCAGCTCGGGCACGGGCACCTCGGTGAGCTGGATCGTGGCGCGGATCTTCTGCGACTCCCAGGTCATGGTGCCGGCGGTGCAGGTGCCGGCGGCCTCGCGCAGGCGGCCGAGGTCCAGCCCGTCGGGCAGTTGCGCCACGGTCGCGGTGAACCTGTCGGCGGCGCCCTTCACGATCCCGCGCCGAGAGCCGACCTGGATCCAGCCCACGCCGGCCGGACCCTGCTCGCCGACCGCCAGTTGCAGGGCGCCCAGGCAGGCCACGGGCTCGACGGTGACCTGCGGCTCGGGGGCGAACATCCGCGCCGCGTCGGTCAGCGACATCTCCACCAGTTCGGTTCCCTCGGGGTGGTCGGTCGTGGGCAGCAGGACCTTCCGCAGCCCTTCGTCCGACAGCGCCGGCACGGCCCGTGGGGCGGTCGCCGCGGCCAGCGCCACCCGCTCGGATTCCGTGACGCGGTGGTTCACCCCTACGGCGATGAGCGCAGTCGCCACCAGGAGCAGCGCTGCGCCGGCCGCTCCCAGAGCACGACGGTTTGTCAGCATGGCACGCCTCCGTTTGCCGGGTGTTGCAGGTTTCGGTGCATCAGCAATACCGCAGGCACGCATTGATCGCTATAGATTTGTCAAGTAGTCGCCGCAGTTTCCCCGCGGCGCCCCCTCGTTCCCGGGAGACGTCGCCGGGACGGCCCTGGACGCTTGCCGCGCGGACCATCGGTCGGCACGAGCGGCGGATCCGGGCGGCGGCCGCCTCCACTAGGCTTCGGCGTATGGCGAGGTGGCGGTGGCACGGGCCGGTGGCGGACACGGTCGTGGTGCTCGCCGTCGGTCTGGTCGCCCTCGTCGGCCTGATGGTGCAGTCGCGCGGCGTCGACGCCGCCGCCGAGTGGGCCGCGCTTGTCGCCGTGCTGGCCGCCTCCGGCGCGCTGTACGTCCGTCGCCGCCATCCGGTGGCGGTGGGCGTGGTGGCGCTGGCCGCCGTCGGCGCGTACGGGGTCCTCCTGCACCGGCCCGGGCCGATCATGCTGGTGTTCGTCGTGGCGCTCTACACCGTCGTCGACGAGGGACACCTCGCGGTGGCCATCGGCCTCGGCCTCGCCTCGGTGCTCGCCTTCGCCGTCGCGGACAGCTACAACAGGACGGCCGACAGCGCGAACGGGGCGACGCTGCTGCACGCCGGCTGGCTCGTCGCGGTCATCGTCGGCGTGACCCGCAACCGCCGGGCCTACCTGGCCGAGGCGCAGGCCCGCACGGCCGCCGCCGAGCAGCGGATGGTCGAGGAGGCCCGGCGCCGGGCCACCGAGGAGCGGCTGCGCATCGCCCGCGAGCTGCACGACGTGCTCGGGCACCATCTCTCGCTGATCAACGTGCAGGCCAGCGCCGCGCTGCACCGCCCGGACCCGGCCCGGTCCGCGCAGGCGCTCACCGCGATCAAGCAGACGAGCAAGGAGACGCTGCGCGAGTTGCGTACGACGCTCGGCATCCTGCGGCAGGAGGGCGAGGCGCCGACGGCGCCCGCACCCGGCCTGGACGGCCTGGACGAGCTGGTCACCGCCGCCGGACGATCCGGGCTGGAGATCCGCACCGAGCTGGCCGGGACCGGGCCGCTGCCGCCGGAGGTCGACCTGGCGGCGTACCGGATCGTCCAGGAGGCGCTGACCAACGTGACCCGGCACGCGGGCGCGTCCGTCGCGGTGGTCCGGGTCCGGCCCGACCGCGACGACCTGCTGGTGGAGGTCGAGGACGACGGCACCGGCACGCCCGGCCCGCCCGGCAACGGCATCGTCGGCATGGGCGAGCGGGCCCGGGCGCTCGGCGGTTCGCTGAGCGCCGGTCCCGGGGCGGACGGCGGCTTCCGGGTGCGCGCCCGCCTGCCGCTGCGGCCCGAGCCGGTACCGGCGGGAGCGCCGTCGCCGGCTCGGACGGAGCCGGGGGTGACCGCGTGATCCGGCTGCTGCTCGCCGACGACCAGACCCTGGTCCGCGCGGGGTTCCGGTCCATCCTGGAGGGCGAGGACGGCATCGAGGTGGTCGGCGAGGCCGCCGACGGCGCCGAGGCGGTGCGGCTCGCCCGGCAACTGCGGCCGGACGTCGTCCTCATGGACATCCGCATGCCCGGGACGGACGGCCTGGCCGCCACCCGGGAGGTCACCGCCGGCTCGGACGTCCGCGTGATCATCCTGACCACGTTCGACCTGGACGACTACGTCTACGACGCGCTGCGCGCCGGCGCGAGCGGTTTCCTGGTCAAGGACACCGAGCCGGCGGAGCTGATCCACGGGGTACGGGTGGTGGCGCGCGGCGACGCGCTCATCGCGCCGTCGGTCACCCGCCGGCTGATCTCCGAATTCGCCGCCCGGGCCACGCACCCGGATCCCGGGCCACGGCTGAGCGCGCTCACCGAGCGGGAGCGCGAGGTGCTGGCGCTGGTCGCGGCCGGTCTGTCCAACGACGAGATCGCGGCGCGGCTGGTGCTGAGCCCGGCCACCGCGAAGACGCACGTCAGCCGGATCATGACCAAGACGGGGGTCCGGGACCGGGCCCAGCTGGTGATCCTCGCGTACGAGTCGGGCCTGGCGGTTCCCGGCTGGCTCGCCCGCTCCTGACCGGGCCCCGCCCGCCACAGCGTCGAGGCCCGACCCGCCACGGCGTCGAGGCCCGACCCGGCGCGGTGGCGGGGTCGGGCCGGCGCGCACGGTCAGGCCGTCGACCGGGTGCCGCGGGAGCGGGTCAGGGCGAGTCCACCGAGGACGACGCTGACGAGCCCCAGCAGCAGGGCCAGGTAGGCACCGCCCCGGCCGTTGCCGGTGCCGATTCCGCTGTCGGCGGTGGCCACGACCACCCCGGCGACGGCCAGGCCGACCAGCCCCGCCGCCAGGGCCACGGTGGCCCCGAGTCGCCCCCGGGCGGTGCCGACCCGGCTGGTGGGGCGGGCCAGGGCGAGCCCGCCGACGATCACACCGGCCAGGCCCAGCAGGGCGGCGACGGCGGCCCCGACCCGCCCGGCGCTCACGGTGGTGACGCTGGCGGCGGCCGGTTGGGTCGCGACGTGCGCGGCAGCGGGTGCGGCGATCCCGAACGCCCCGACCAGGGCGGCTGCGGCGGCGGTCAGCAGGTGACGCGCGTACATGGTGGTTTCCTTTCCTCGCGCGACGGCTACAGGCGGCAGCGTATGGACCGCGGCGGCCCCGGGTCGTCGTGCCGGAGTTGCCCATCGGCCTACCACCGGGGTCGTACGCGCTCGGGACGCCGTACCGCAGCGGTTGTCCCGCCGGGCCGTCGTGGCTGGCGGGCGGCGCCACGGGCGTGCGTCGGAGGGCCTGGCGACGCTACGCCGACGGCCGCCCGGGACCACGCCCGCCGGCCCGGGCGACCCCCTGGCCCGCGGCGGCGCGTTCGTAGGCCGCGGTGAGCTCGGCGAGGACGCCGTCGGCGGGTTGCGGACGTCCGTCGAGGTGTGTGGCGCGGAGTTCGGCCATGAACCTGTCCCACATCCGCGGGCCGCCGTCGGCGAGGAGGCGGGCGCGGATCGACAGCTCGGGCGACGTCGGGAGCCACCGGGAGCCCCAGGCGCCGAGGTGCGCCATGAGCGGAACGAGTTCGATCGCCGCCTCGGTGAGGCGGTAGTCGATCTTCTGTCGGTGGCTCGGGTCGTCGTGCCGGGTGAGCAGCCCCGCGTCCACGAGCTTCGACAGGCGGCTGGCGAGGATGTTCGACGCGATGCCCTCGATCGAGTTCGTGAGCAGGTCGCGGAAGTGCCGGTGGCCGCCGAACATGACGTCGCGCAGCACGACCAGGCTCCAGCGGTCGCCCAGCAGCTCGACGGTCAGGTTGATGGGACACCCCGATCTGCCCTCCGACACGGGCAGGCGGCCGACACCGACTGGTTGCATCATGCCATCAGCGTAGTACGGTCGATCCGATTGCAATCTGCAACCTGAAACGTTCACGGCTTCCTAGGAGGAGACATGCCACAACTGCTGCGGGTGCAGTGCTTCACCGTGTCGCGCGACGGGTTCGGCGCCGGCGAGGGGCAGAGCCTGGAGCGCCCCTTCGGTCACGCGGATCCCGCCCCGATGTGGTCCTGGGCAGGCGCCACCGCCAGCTGGGTGAACCGCACCGAGCCCGGCGGCACCCGCGGCCTGGACGACTACATGACCCGCGACTTCACCCACAACATCGGGGCGGAGATCATGGGTCGCAACAAGTTCGGCCCCCAGCGCGGCCCCTGGGAGAACCACGACTGGCAGGGATGGTGGGGCGACAACCCGCCGTTCCGTACGCCGGTCTTCGTGCTCACCCACCACACCCGCCCGTCGTTCACCCTGGCCGACACCACGTTCCACTTCCTCGACGCGAGCCCGGCCGAGGCGCTGGCCCAGGCGAAGCGGGCCGCCGCCGGTCGGGACGTACGGCTCGGCGGAGGGGTCGCCACCCTCCGCCAGTTCATCGAGGCCGACCTGGTCGACACGATGCACATCGCCGTCGCGCAGGTGGACCTGGGCCGGGGCGAGCGGCTGTGGGAGAGCCACACCGAACTGCTCGACCGCTTCCACGTCGAGTCGGTGCCGAGCCCCAGCGGGGTCACCCACCTCCTGTTCTGGAGACGGTGACCACCGGCCCGCGCGACGCGGCACCGATCTACGTGCCGAGGCCCGGCGACCGGCGGGCGGTCCGGCGGACCGGCCGCCGGGCCGCGTTCCGGAAGGTGGATCGCTCGGCGGTACGGTTCCGACGAACCGCCCGGACGCATTGACGCAGGTCGTCGGGCGTGATGTGTCGGCGGCCTCTCCGGCGCGGCCGGTGCCCTTTCTCGACGGGCCGGAAACAGAGCGCGATCAAGGGGTAGCGCATTGCTTCGTGTCGTTGGATACTTGCCGCCGAAGCACGGTTGATCCCGCGTGCCGAAGCCGAATGAAAGGCTATTCCGTGAAGCGTGAGCAGTCGCCTGTGCTGCCGGGCAGCGGCGCCACCGACTACGCACGCTACATGCGCACGGAGGAGCTGCTCGCCCTCCAGCGGTCACCCGCCGAGATGATCCACCGCGACGAACTCCTCTTCCAGGTGGTGCACCAGTCCACCGAGCTCTGGCTCAAGCTGGCGGCGGCCGAGGTGACCGAGGCGAGCGCCCGGGTCGACGCCGGCAGGCCGGCCGAGGCCGCCGCGCTGCTGGCGCGGGCGACGCTCGCCGTGCGGCTGGTCACCGACCAGTTGGAGATGTTCCGCTATCTGTCCCCTGTGGACTTCCAGGCGATGCAGCCCGCGCTCGGCAACGGCTCCGGGGCCGAGTCGCCGGGATGGCGGCAGGCCCAGGCGGCCAGCCGGCAACTCGGCCGCGCCTTCGCCGCCTGCCTCGACGAGCGGGGAACACCGGTCGAGCGGCTGTGTCCGGCGGACCCGGCGGACCCGGTCCACCGCCTGGCCGAGGCGATGGTCGACTGGGACGAGCAGGTGTCGCTGTGGCGGGCGCGGCACTACCAGGTGGCCCTGCGGGTCGGCGGTCACGCCCCGGCCGGCGCCCCGGGCAGCGCGACGACCATGCTCGCGAAACTCGTCGGGCACCGGTTCTTTCCCGATTTGTGGCAGGCCCGGCGCCACCACGCGCCTGACGATTCCGGTGCCGCCCGACCCTGAGATTCGCACTCGCCGGCAGTGACCGGCCTGACCCAATCACGGTGCCGATCCGGAAGCGTCGAGGGGCGATTCATGCACGAATTGACGAGCTGGTTGTCCGGCACCGCCGACCCGCGAACATTTCCCTTCCCGGCGGTGCTGCGTGAATTCCACCGGGTCGGCAAACACTTCGTCGAAAAGAAACTGCTCGCCCTGCTCGACGAGGCCCGGGCGAGAGTGACCGGCACGCCGACGGCCACCGGTGGCGACGGGGCCCGGCTGCTGACCGACTTCCTCGACGTGACGCTCGACAAGTGGGACGGCCGCTACGACTACCGCAGCTACCTGGCCCTGCCCCTGCTGCGGCTGCCCTGCGGCGCGGCCGACCCGCCCCCGGCCGTTGACGACGTCACCGCGCGCCGCGCCCGCGACCGGCTGCTGGTCCGCCTGGTCGCCGACGCGGTGGCCTTCGAGCTGGCCGCCGCCCGCGGCGGCACCGACCTGCTCCCGCAGCAGCGTCCGGAGCCGCCGGTGGTGGCCAAGCGCTGCCGGCTCGGCCTCCGGGCGGTGTCTCCCGCGCTGGCCCGCCTCGGTCTGGCCGGAGCGGTCGACGGCGAGCCGGTGACCGCCGCCGCCGCGCTGCCCGCCGTGGCCGCCGGCCTCGAATCCGACGGGGACCCGCCGTTGCGGCTGAGCATGCTGCCGGTCCACGTCACCCACGACGAGTACCTGTTCATCCGCGTGCTCCAGGCGTACGAGTGTTTCTTCGCCGGGATCGCCGACGAGCTGCGCGCCGTGGTCGCCGCGCTGGCCGGGGACCGTCCCCGTCCGGCGGCCGACCGGCTGCGGTACGCCGGCGACCTGCTCGCCACCGCGGGGCCGCTCTTCTCGCTGCTGGCCACCATGCGGGCGGAGTCGTTCCGGACGTTCCGGCAGTACACCGAGGGGGCCAGCGCCATCCAGTCGCGCTCCTACAAGCTCGTCGAGTCGCTGTGCCGCACGCCCGACGGGGACCGGCTGGACTCGGTGGCCTACCGGTCCGTGCCGGAGGTGCGAGCCGTCGTGCGGGCCGGGCAGCCGACCATCGACGAGGCGTACCGGTCGGCCGTGCGCTCGGGCCGGCTCGCCGGCGCGGACCGCACGCTGGTGGCGCGGCGGATGGAGGCGTTCGCCGGGGCCCTGTCGCAGTGGCGGCGCACCCACCACCGCATCGCCACCCGGATGCTCGGTCCCCGCTCCGGCACCGGCTACACGGAGGGCACGCCGTACCTGGCGGCCGTACGTTCCCTGCCGGTCTTCACGGCCGTCACCGCCGATACCCGCCCGACCGACCCGATCGGAGGCCGCACCACGTGAACCGGTCCGACCCGACCACCGGGCCTGTCGAGCCCCGGTGCCTCGACGCCGCCACGCACGCCGCGCTGCGCGCCGAGTTCCCGCTGCTGCAGACCTGCGTCTACCTGAGCAACAACTCCACGGGCGCGGTGCCGAGGGGCGCCGAGCGGGTGCTGCGCGACTACTGGGAGACGCTGCGCACCTGGCGTGACGACGTGTGGCAGGGCTGGCACACCGGCCTCGACCGGTACGCCGACTCGGTGGCCGCGCTGATCGGCGCACCGGCGGGCAGCGTCGTGACCGACGCGAACCTCAGTGCGCTGCTCGCCCGGGTGGCGTCCTGTTTCGACTACCGTCCGCCCCGCGACCGGGTGGTCACCACCGACCTGGAGTATCCGACGGTGCCGTTCGTCTTCCGGGCGTTCGGCCGTTACGGCGCCCGCCTCGACGTGGTCGGCGGCGGCGGTCCCCGGCTGGACCAGGACGCCCTGGAGGCGAGCCTCGACGAACGGACACTGCTGGTGTGCGTGTCGCACGCCAGTTTCACCTCCGGCGCCACCGTCGACCTGGCCCGCCTGGTCGCCCGCGCCCACGAGGTCGGCGCGCTGGTGGTGGTGGACGCCTTCCAGACCGTGGGGGTGGTGCCGCTGGACGTCACCGCCCTCGGCGTCGACGTCGTTCTCGGCGGCGCCCACAAGTGGCTCTGCGGCGTCGGCACGGCGTTCCTCTACGTCCGTCCGGACCTGGTGCCGGAGTTGGCGCCGGCGGCCACCGGCTGGCAGGCCGGCGACCGGGCGCTGACGTTCCTGCCGTCCACCGGCTGGGCGCCCGGCGCCCGGCGCTTCGCCGGCGGCACGCCGTACCCGTTGACCTCCCTGGTCTCGCAGGTCGGCCTGGACCTGCTGGCCGGAATCGGCACCGAGGCGATCCGGCGACACTCGCTGGCCCTCACCCAGCGGGTCCTGGACCGGGCCGCCGAGGCCGGGATCCCGGTGGTGAGCCCCACCGCACCGCATCGCCGCGGCGGCGTCGTGTGCCTGCACGTGCCCGACGGCGAGGCGGTGAAGCGGCGGCTGGCCGCCCGCGACCTGATCTGCAGTTGGCGCGGCTACCTGCGGGTCGGCCCGCACGTCTACAACACCCTCGACGAGGTCGACGCGTTCATGGACGCGTTGGGCAAGGAGCTGCGCCGGTGACCGTCACCCTCTCCCCCCGAGCCCTGATGAGCCTGCTCGTCAACGGCCCCAAGGCGATGGACGTGCTGGAGACGGCGTTCGGCATGGGCCTGGTCGACGCGTTGGAACCCGGGCCGGTCCGCCTCGACACGCTGGCCACCCGGTTCGGGGTGCGCCCGCTGCGGCTCTACAAGTTCCTCGACTGCCTGGAGAGCCTGGGCTTCCTGACGCGCGACGAGCCCGACGACGACATCGGGGCCACCAGCTACCGGGCGGTGCCGGGGCTGCGCGACGCCGTCGCCGCGGTGGTCGGCCCCGGCGCGGTCGAGCGTGACCGGGACCGCTACCCGTGGCGGCGGCTGCACGGCCGGCTGCCCGAGACCCTGCGCGGGCAGGTCGGCATCGGCGACGACGACTTCGCCTGGCCGCCGCGGACCGACGCGCAGACCGCCGAGTTCGAACGCAGCATGGCGGTCGGGCTGGGGCCGGTGATCGAGGCGGTGCGGCGCCACGCCGACCTGCTGTGGGCGGACCGACGCCGCCTGCTGGAGGTGGGCGGCGGCGACGGGACGCTCGCGGCGCACATCCTGGAGACCGCACCGGGCCTGCGGGCCGACGTGTACAACCTGCCGGCGGTCGCGCCACTGGTGGCGGCCACCCGGGCCGCGCGGGGGCACGACGAGCGGCTGGGGTTCGTCGGCGGCGACTTCCTCGCCGAACCGCTGCCCCGGGGGTACGACGCGATGTCGTTCGTGCGGGTGCTGCACGACTGGCCCGACGAGGTGGCCCGCCGCCTGGTGGAGCAGGCGTACGCGGCCCTGGAGCCGGGCGGGCTGTTGCTGATCTGCGAGGAGTTCCGCACGCCGGACCGGCTGGCCATGCAGTTCTTCTGGAGCTACTTCCTCATCGGCGTGGACAGCTGCGTCAGCCGACTGCGCGAGGCGGAGTTCTACACCAGGCTCCTCGCCGACGTCGGTTTCGAACGGGTGGGGGTGCTGCCCGGCGCCTGGGAGCTCGTGGTCGCCCACAAGCCGGCCGGCTGACACCGCCCGCGAAGCCGCCCGGCGGTACGCGCGGGTGACCCGACAGTGTCGAATGCGCCGAATCGCCCTCGACGTCGCCGTGCTGTCTCCACGATGAGGACGAAGGTCGGAGTCGGAACTGAGAGGGGAAGTGCGGCATGACGCGTCGACGTAACAGGAGGGCGCCGCTGCTGCAGGCGGCAGCGATATCGCTGGCGGCGGTGCTGGCGGGGGCGGCCGTCGTACGGGCCCGCCGCCGCGCCGCAGGTGACGCGACGGCCGGTGAGCTTCCCGCCCTGCGGGAGGGCGCGTTCGCCGAGGCGGGCACGGGCGGGGCACCGGTGCACGCCGACGCGGCCGGGCGGGACAGCCGAAAGGTGTCGTCGGCAGCCGCCGCGCGCTGAGGACGCCAGCGCCGCCCCGGCCCGGGCCGGGGCGCCTGCCGCCTGTCGGTGCGTCCCCGCGAGGGCGCCGCGGTCCGCGCGTTGTCCACGCGCCGTCAGCCGTGCGCGAGTGTCTGGTCGACGGGCTGCCGGTGGGGCAGCGCCGCCAGGCCCAGCGCGAGGACCAGCAGGAGACACCCGAGCAGGAAGGGCAGCGACATGGTGGGCTGGCCGAGCCATTCCCACGGTAGGTGCCAGCGGACGTGCGGCTCACCCAGGTGGTGCGAGAGCAACAGCGGTGCGCTCAGCAGGATCGGCGCCCACCACAGGAACATCGCGAAGCCGTACAGGAACTTCGCCGGTCCCTGGACCAGCGGATGGCGCGCTTCCGTACGCCGACTGACCCAGCCGAAGAGGCACCAGCCGCTCGACGCGCCCAGTGCGAAGGCGAGAAGGCCGGCGGGATACGCGCTCCGGGGCGTCGACCGCGTCAGGCCGAAGCTCATCAGCGGGGACGTGTTGTCGGCGTTGATGCGCACCTGAAGGACGTTGTCGCCGCGTTGCGCGTACACCGTGATGTCGGAGGGTATCGAGGCGGGGTCGCATGGCGAGTCGGGGATGCAGTCGTACGCGTTGGAGTAGACGGGCTCGGCGTGGTCCCACCCGGCGGCCCGGAGCCGCTGCCGAAGCTCGGCGAGGACGAGCGGGCGGCTGTCGGCCGGCAGGCGCTCGAAGGACGCGCCCAGCCCGGCCAGCGAATACTCGCCGCCGTCACCGAACAGCAGGTCGGGAACGGAACGCCAGCTCAGCGGGCTGCCGTAGATGAGGAACACGGCGGGCGGGTCGCCCTTGTCGATGTCGCTGGCCTGCTCGTCCGGATAGAGCTGGCCGACCGCCGCGGCCAGCTCGTTGTGGTCGAGCGGGCGGGAGCCGAGCCAGGTGAGCCAGGTGCCGAAGGATGCGGCGAACAGCCCGCAGGCCACTGTGAAGATCGATGCCCAGGCGACCACGGTGCGGCTGGCCGGTCGACCGAGGCGGGCGCGCAGTCCGTGGCGGACGAGATTCGCCGCGACACGTGCGTTGCGGCCAGTCGGTGCCATGTCGTGCACCGTCTCGAGGATCTCGGCACCGCGCTTCCGGCGGTAGTCGGGCGGGTAGCACAGCAGTAGCCAGCGGTGCACGGCTTCTCCAGGAGGCTGCGACAGTCGGGTCAGGCGAGGTGGGGCCGCAGCGCGCGCAGCCGGGATTCGGCGGCGGACGCGAGCTGGCGCAGCCGCTCCGTCTGCCGCGCGAGCTCGGCGCGACCGTCGGAACGCAGCCGGTAGTAGCGACGCAGCCGACCGTCGACGACCTGCTCGTGGCTGAGCTCGACCAGGCCCTGCGCGGCCAGCCGGTCCAGTGCGGCGTAGAGGGTTCCCGGCAGCAGGGTGACGCGGCCGTCGGACAGGACGCCGACCTCCTGGATGATCCCGTAACCATGGCGCGGCTCGCCGGCCAGCGCGGTCAGGATCAGGAAGGTGGCCTCGCGCATCTCGGTCACCGAGGCAACATATATTGTCGATCGATATGTGGTCAACGCTCCGGGTGCGGCGGCACGACGGCGGCGCCGGCACTCCGGCGGAGTCGCAGCCGCCGACCGCAGGACGCCGAGAGGACGGGAACGGGTCGGAGTCCTGCCCGTGAGGTCGACGTGATCCGCCCCTCGTTTGCCGGCCGCGCGCCGCAGTTGCTGCAACGATGCAAGCGTGGGATCCGTGAACATGACGACACCTGCCATCTCGCCTCTCGCCGGCGAGCCGATCGAGCGCGCCGACGCCGAGCGCCTCGCGGGAGTGCTGAAGGCCTTCGCCGACCCAGCCCGGCTGCGGCTGCTCAGCCTGATCCAGTCCTCTCCGCAGGGCGAGGCGTCGGTGACCGACCTGACCGCGCCGCTCGGGCTGTCCCAGCCCACCGTCAGCCATCACCTGCGGATCCTTACCGAGGCCGGCCTGCTCGAACGGGAGAAGCGCGGCGTGTGGGCGTACTACCGCCTGGTGCCGTCCGCGATCGCGGTCGTCGCCGACCTGTTGACGCCGCCCCGCAAGCGGGCGACGAAGAAGAGCCGCTGACCGACACCTGGGCGGGGTCGCCCGGCGTGCACCTCTCGCGGGCCACGACCCGCCGCCGCCGGTACGGGTCAACCGGCAGTCAACGTTGCCGTCGGCTCCCTGGCCACCTCGACGCCCTGTCGTGGAGTCTCCCGACGCCAGCCGGCCCGGGAGGTCTGCCGTAAGCCCGACGATGAGGGCGTCGGCGGCGTGTGGCGGTGGCGGCTCAGTCGGCGGCCAGCGCGTCGCCGAGGGCCGTGCGTCGGTAGAGGACCGAACGGCCGGAGCGTGCGCGGTCGAGTAGGCCGGCCTCGCGGAGCACGGCGAGGTGGTTGCCGACGGCGCCGATCGTCATGCCGAGCGTGTGGGCGAGCTGGCTGGTGCTGGCCGGGTCGGCGAGCGCCAGCAGCAGCCGGGCGCGGGACCGGCCGAGCAGCCGGGTCAGCGCCGCCGGCGGCGTGCGGTGCGCGTGCGGTTCGAGCAGCGCGGCGATGCCCCGGGCCGGATAGATCAGCGTACGCGGCCACGCCTCGTCGACGTGCGCGGCGATCCGTGGCCAGACGAACACGGCTGGCACGAGCAGCAGGCCGGCGCCGCCGAGCCGCACGGTGTGCTCCTCGTCGCGCAGGACCTCGACGGCCCCGTCCCGCCAGCGTACCGACGGGTGCAGGCCGCTGAGCGCGGCCGCCCAGCCGTGCCGGCCCAGTTCGCCGGCCCGGTGCGCGACGTCCCTCTCGCAGATCATCCGAAGCTGGAGCCAGTCGGCGGCGAGCAGCTCGTGCCACGCCCGCTCCAGCGTGTCGGCGATGCGGCCGACGACGCCGCGCCCGTCGAGCATTTGCCGCGTCCGGCGCCCGGTCGCCGGCCGCATGCCCAGGCAGTGGCTGATCTCCCGGCGGGCGTCGTCCGGTGGGGTGGCGCGCAGCGCGGCCAGGTCGTCGTCGATGGTCTGCGCCAGCCCTCGGGTCGGTGGCTGGACCACGAAGTCGGCGCCGTGCCGCGACGTCGACAGCGCGAGGACAGCGTCGACGGCGGTCTCGGCGCGCAGCCGCTCGAAGCGGGGCCGCAACCGGGCGAACCAGGCCGCGGGCAGCCGGCGGCTCGGGTGCTGCCGGCTGAGATCCTGGAGCAGGTTGTTCAGCTCGAAGATCGGCGACAGCGCGAACCGGCTGCGCAGCAGGTCGTCCGCCCCGGCGAGGAACCGGATCACCCGCCCGACGTTACAGCCCTGCGCGAAACATTCGCGTCTCGCGGACCGGCGTCCCAGGCTCGACCCGTGACCACGACCCGACCCGCCACCTTCCGCGAGGTGTTCGCCGAACCGCGCTTCCGGGCGCTGTTCCTCGCGCGGACGGTGTGGATGGCCGCCGGCACGATCCAGATCGCGACGCTGTCCGTGATGGTCTATCGCAACACGGGCTCGTCGCTGTTCGCCGCGCTCGCCTTCGGCGCGGGCTTCCTGCCACAGGTGTTCGGCGGCGTCTTCCTCGGGGCGGTCGCCGACGGGGTCCCGCCGCACCGGCTGATCCTCGGGGGATACCTGCTGGAGGCGGCGGTCGCCGCGACACTGGCCCTGGTGCAGCCGCCGGTGGCCGGGGCGCTGGCCCTGATCGCCGCCGTGGGCGTCGTCGCGCCCCTGTCCAACGGCGCGACCGGTCGGCTGATCGCCGACACGCTGACCGGCGACGCGTACGTGCTGGGCCGCACCGCGGTCAGCATGTCGTCGTCGGGCGCCCAACTCGTCGGGCTGGCGGCCGGCGGCCTGGTGGCGGGCGCGCTCGGAACCCAGCGGGCGTTCCTGGTCGCGTGCGCCGGACACCTGCTCGCCGCGCTCGTGTTCCGGCTGCGTCTCGCTCCGGCCGCGTCCCCGACGCCGCCGAGCGGCCGGCCCGTCCGGGACGGCTGGACGGGCGCCGGCCGACTGATCCGCGACCGGGCCGTGCGCCGGCTGCTGCTGGCGCAGTGGCTGCCGCCCGCCTTCTCCACCGGAAGCGAGGCCCTCCTGGTCCCGTACGCGTCCACGCGCGGCTGGCCGCCCGGTGCGGCGGGGCTGCTCCTGGCCGCCATCCCGCTCGGCATGCTGACCGGCGACGCGGTGATGAGCCGGCTGGTCCGTCCCGAGGCCCGCGAGCGGGCCGTGCCCCTGCTGATCGCGCTGCTCGGCGCGCCCCTCCCGGTCCTCGCTGCCCGGCCCCCGCTGCCGCTCGCACTGGCGTTGCTGGCGACCGCCGGCTTCGGCCTCGCCTATCTGGTGGGCCTGCAGCGCCCGTTCCTCGACGCGGTGCCGCCTGACGCCCGCGGACAGGCGTTCACGGTGCTGTCCACCGGCATGATGACGCTCCAGGGCATCGGCCCGCTGGTCATGGGTCTCGTCGCCGAGGCGCTCGGCCCGGCTCCGGCGATCGCCCTGGCCGGCGCGGCGATCGTGCTCCTCGCCCTGACCCTGCGGGCCACCGCGCCACGCCACCGTCCCCCGCCGGCGGCCGTCCGGAATCCGCACTGATCCGGGCGGACGCCTCTGCGTTGCCCGGCACGCTGCCGTCGACCGGAACGGACACCGCGCCGGTGTCTCGTGTCGCACTCGCGTGGGTGAATACCGGCGGACCGGCGCGGTACGGCCGGACGGGCGACTAGCCTCGTGGCGTTGTCGACCGATGCGCCCAGCCGCGCCAGGGTGCCGTGCGGCATCCGCTGCGTCAGCGCCCCGGTCCGAGGGTCGCGGTCGCTTCCCGGACGGTGCCGGTGGAGGAGGCTCGGGTGCCTGACGTCGTGTCGGCCCGGCGGTCCACGGGTGGGCCCGACGTCGTCCGTGCCGCGCTCGTCGTCGCGGCGCTCGGGATCGTGTTCGGCGACATCGGCACCAGCCCGATCTACACGATGCAGACGGCGTTCAACCCGGCCGACCCGCATCCGGTGCCGATCAGCCGGGAGAACGTGTTCGGCGTCGTCTCGCTGATCTTCTGGTCCGTCATGATGATCGTCACGCTCACCTACGTCACGCTGGCGATGCGGATGGGCAACGAGGGTGAGGGCGGCATCATGGCGCTGATCACCCTGCTGCGTCGCCGCGGCACGGGCAGCGCCGGACGGATCGGTGCGGCGTTGGCGACGGCGGGCGTCTTCGGCGCCGCGCTGTTCTTCGGTGACGGCATGATCACCCCCGCGATCTCCGTGCTGTCCGCGGTGGAAGGACTCAAGGTCATCGAGCCGGCTACGGAGACCCTCGTCGTTCCGATCACCGTACTGATCATCCTGTTGCTGTTCGCACTGCAACGCCGCGGCACCGCCACCGTCGGGCGCCTCTTCGGACCGGTGATGATCGCGTGGTTCGCGGCCATCGGCCTGTGCGGCGCGGCCGGCATCGCCCGACAGCCGGCGATCCTCGCCGCACTGTCACCCACCCACGCGGTCGGCTTCCTCGCCGGGCGTTTCCACATCGCCTTCTTCGCCCTGGCCGCCGTCGTGCTCTCCGTCACCGGCGCCGAGGCCCTGTACGCGGACATGGGCCACTTCGGCCGACGGGTCATCACCCGCGGCTGGCTGCTGCTGGTGCTGCCCGCCTGCACGCTCAGCTACTTCGGCCAGGGCGCGCTGATCCTCGCCGACCCGCGCGCGGTGAGGAGTCCGTTCTTCCTGCTCGCGCCCGACTGGGCTCGGCTGCCGATGGTCGTGTTGGCCACCGCGGCCACGGTCATCGCCTCCCAGGCGGTGATCACCGGCGCCTACTCGGTGGCAGCACAGGCCGCCCGGCTCGGCTACCTGCCGCGCCTGCGCATCGCGCACACCTCGGCGTCGACCATCGGCCAGATCTACGTGCCGTCGGTCAACTGGCTGCTGATGTTCGCCGTCCTCACCCTGGTGCTCACCTTCGGCAGCTCGACAGCCCTGGCGTACGCCTTCGGGATGGCCGTCATCACCACCATCACGATCACCACCCTGCTCTTCTTCCACCTCGCCCGGGTGCGCTGGCGCGCTCCGCTCTGGCTGGTCGCGCCCGGCGCCGGCATCCTGCTGACCGTCGATCTGTTGTTCCTGTCGGCGAATCTCACCAAGGTCGTACACGGAGCGTGGCTGCCGCTGCTCATCGGCCTGGCGGCCTTCACCGTGATGAGCACCTGGCAGCGAGGGCGGGAGGTGGTGTCCCGGGAACGCGAACGCCGCGAGGGGCCCCTGCGCGCCTTCGTCGACGACCTGCACCAGGGCCGGTTCCCGCACACCCGCGTACCCGGCACGTCCGTGTTCCTCAGCCGCAGCCAGGAGACGGTGCCGCTGGCGATGCGCGCCAACGTGCGGCACAACCACGTGCTGCACCGGCATGTCGTGATCCTGTCGGTGCAGACGGTGCCCGTCCCGCAGGTCTCCCCCGCGCACCGGATCCGGATCGACGACCTGGGCTACGCCGAGGACGGGATCGTCCACGTCACCGCCCGATTCGGCTACCTCCAGACGCCGAACGTGCCCGAGGCGCTGCAGTCGCTCCGGACCAACCAGACCGAGGGTCCGCTGCGGATGGCGGAAGCCTCCTATTTCCTGTCCCCTGTCGACGTGGTCGCCGGGCGCGCGCCGACGATGGCGCGCTGGCGCAAGCGGCTGTTCGTCGCCTCGTCCCACCTCGCCGGCGACGCGGCCGGACACTACGCCCTGCCCCGGGACCGCACTGTCACGATCGGCTCCCAGATCGAGGTGTGAGGACCGGAGTTCTGGGCGGCGAGGCACCCGCAACCGGTCCGCCGCTCCATGCTCGGCAGTTCCGGCGGGCACCGGATTGGATTTGCCGACCACGCGCCCCCCGTTTCCCCTGAGCGCTCTCCGGAATATGACGATCGCGTGACAGAACCTCACGATCTCATGACGTTTCTCGATCGCGGTCGTCATATTCGCAGGATCGGCCACAACGGACCTATCCGCCAGCGGGGCCAGCGAAGGCCAGGACAAATGACTCACTATGACTCGAATCCGCCCCGCCCACAGGCGATGAACGCGTATCCGCACGCCCGATTTCGAGGCCGCCGGCGCGCGGAACTCTGTGGTTAATTCCACAGTTCCTCGGGTTGCGACTGGATTCCCGCCGATGGCATCGGTAGGTTCTCGGGCCGGCCCCTGGGGTCCGATGAATGTGACCGATATTGATATCGACGGACGAGACACGAAGATGTGACCACCGGCGCGATCCGCCAGCGGTCGTTATCGGAGAGGGGATCGTGCCCGCACTCAGAGTGAAGTCGCTCTACAAGATATTCGGCAGCCGCACCGACGAGGCGATGCGACGCCTCGCCTCCGGCGCGCCCCGCGCCGAGGCGCTGGCCGGGCTGCCGGCCACCGCCGCCGTGATCGACGCGAACTTCGAGGTACGCCCCGGCGAGATCTTCGTCGTGATGGGCCTGTCCGGCTCCGGCAAGTCGACCCTCATCCGCATGCTCAACGGCCTGCTGCGTCCCACCACGGGCAGCGTGCAGGTCGACGGCGTCGAGCTGACCACGCTGAAGCCCGCGGCGCTGCGCAAGCTGCGGCGGGAGAAGATCAGCATGGTCTTCCAGCACTTCGCGCTCATGCCGCACCGGACGGTGCGGGAGAACGCCGGCTACGCCCTCGAGGTCGCCCGCCTGCCGAAGGCCGAGCGGCGCGAGCGCGCCCTGGAGGCGCTACGCATGGTCGGGCTCGAGGAGTGGGCGGACAGACTCCCCCGCGACCTGTCCGGCGGCATGCGCCAGCGGGTCGGGCTGGCCCGAGCGCTCGCAGCCGGTACCGACATCCTGCTGATGGACGAGGCGTTCTCCGCGTTGGACCCGCTCATCCGCCGGGAGATCCAGGACCAGCTCCTCGAACTCCAGGCCGAGCTGGGCAAGACCATCATCTTCATCACCCACGACCTCAACGAGGCCATGCGGCTCGGCGACCGGATCGCGGTGATGCGGGACGGCCGAATCGTCCAGATCGGCACGGCCGAGGAGATCCTGACCGACCCGGCCAACGACTACGTCGCGCAGTTCGTCGCCGACGTCGACCGGACCCGGATCCTGACCGCCGCGTCGGTGATGGAGAAGCCGCACCAGGTCCTGGACGTCAGCGCCGGTCCCCGGGTGGCCGCCAAGGCGCTGCGCGAGAGCCAGACCTCGGTGATCTACGTGACCGGGCCGATGAAGAGGTTCCTCGGCACCGTCACCGAGGACGAGGTGCTTCGGGCGCTACGCGAGGGCCGGCAGCGCCTCGACGGGTACGTGTCGACCGAACGGGTCCGCACGGTGACCATGGACACGGCGGTGGCCGACCTTTTCAGCGACTGTGCGGAGAGCCAGCACCCGGTCGCCGTCCTCGACGACCGGGGGCGGCTGGCCGGGGTGATCCCCCGGATCACCCTGCTCAGTGCTCTGGCCAGCGCGAGCGCGGAGGGTGGGTCCACACCGGCGGCCCCGGCGGGCCGGCCGACGCGCTCCGAGGTCGAACTGGTCGCCACGAAGGGAGAGCCGGCATGAGCGCGACGCGGTCCTCGCTCGACGACTGGCTGCCCCGGGTTCCGCTCGGCACCTGGACCGAGGCCGCCGTCGACTGGGCCACCCGCACCCTGGGCCCGGTCTTCGACGCGGTCGCGGCCGTGGTCGAGGCCCTCGTCCGCCCGCTGGAGGAGCTGCTCACCGGCCTGCCGGCGGTGGCGGTCGTGCTGGTCCTCGCCGCGCTCGGCTGGTGGCTGCGCGGCTGGAGGTTCGGGCTCGGCAGCGCCGTCGGCCTCGGCCTGGTGGCCGGGATGCCGTACTGGGAGGAGACCATGAGCACGCTCGCGCAGGTGCTCGTGGCCAGCGTGCTCGCCCTGGTGCTGGCGATCCCGCTCGGGGTCTTCATCGCGGAGAACCGGCGGGCCTCGGCCGTGGCCCGGCCGGTGCTGGACCTCATGCAGACGCTGCCGGCGTTCGTCTACCTGATCCCCGCGATCTTCTTCTTCGGCATCGGCACCGTGCCCGGCGTGCTGGCCACGCTGGTGTTCAGCATGCCGCCAGGGGTACGCCTGACCGAGCTCGGCCTGCGCCAGGTGGACGGGGAGATCGTCCAGGCCGCGGAGTCGTTCGGGGCCCCGCCCTGGATGGTGCTGCTGCGCACCAAGCTCCCCCTGGCCCTGCCGACGATCATGACCGGCGTCAATCAGGTGATCATGCTGGCGCTGTCCATGGTGGTCATCGCCGGCATGGTCGGTGCCGGCGGCCTCGGCGACGTGATCATGTTCGCCCTCTCCCAGGTCGAGGTGGGCAGCGGCTTCGAGGGCGGAATCGCCGTCGTCGTGCTCGCCGTGGTGCTCGACCGGCTCACCGACTCCGTGGGCGACCGCTTCCCGGCCGCGCGGGCGCAGCGCCTCGCGCGCCAGGCCGCCTGACCGTCCCCTCCGCCGGCGTCCCTCTGCCCGCGTACGCGGGCCGCCGGCTGCCCCGCAACAGGAAGGAAATCTGTGTTCAACACCGTGAAACGGGTCCTGGCCGTCGCGATGACCGCCACCCTGGCCCTGGCCGGTGCCACCGCGTGCGGCGAGAAGTCGGACGGCTCGTCCGGCGGCGGCAAGAAGATCACCATCGGCTACATGGCCTGGGACGAGGCGATCGCCGTCTCCCACCTGTGGCAGCACATCCTCGAGGAGAAGGGCTACCAGGTCCAGCTCAAGAACCTGGAGGCCGGTCTCGTCTACGGCGGTCTCGCGGGCGGCGACATCGACCTCTTCCTCGACGGCTGGCTTCCCCAGACCCACGCCTCCTATTTGGAGAAGTACGGCGACAAGCTGGAGAAGCTCGGCGTCTGGTACGAGGGCGCCAGCCTGAGCATCGCCGTGCCCAAGTACGTCGAGGGTGTCGAATCGCTGGCGGACCTGGCCGGCAGGGCCGACACGTTCGGTGGGGAGATCATCGGCATCGAGCCGGGCGCCGGCCTGACCAAGGCCACCCAGGAGAAGGTGCTGCCCGGGTACGGCCTGGACGGCACGATGAAGCTCAAGACCTCCTCCACGCCGGCCATGCTGGCCGCGCTCGACGGCGCGATCGCCGACAAGAAGCCGATCGTGGTGACCCTGTGGCACCCGCACTGGGCGTACGCCAAGTACGAGCTGAGGGACCTCGCCGACCCGAAGGGCGCCCTGGGCGCCGCCGAGCAGATCAACACGTTCGCCCGCAAGGGCTTCGGCAAGGACTTCCCCGAGGTCACGAAGATGCTGCAGCAGTTCAAGATGGACAGCCCGCAGCTTGCCTCGCTGGAGGACCTGATGTTCAACACCCACAAGGGTGACGAGAAGAAGGCCGTCGAGGAGTGGCTGAAGGCCAACCCCGACTACCTCAAGGCGCTCGCCTGACGGTAGGCCCGGCCCGTGGTCGGGGCCTGCCGCCGTCGGCGGGCCCGACCACGGGCTCCGCGCGTACGCTCACGCGGGCCCGTGGCCGCGGCTTTCCGGCACCGACGTTCACCGCAGCGTGAGCGGGGTCTCGGACTGCACGCGGGAGAGCTTCTCCGGGTTGCGGACGTAGTAGAGGCCGGTGATGCGGGCGTCCTCGACGCGGATCGCCATGATGCCGTCGATCTCGCCGTCCAGGCGTACGAGCAGCGCCGGGTTGCCGTTGACGACGGTGAGTTCAGCGGTGAGCGTGCCGTTCAGCTTGCCCAGGCTGCCGAGGAACATACGGCCCACCTTCTCCGCCCCGGTGATCGGGCGCAGGGCGGCCTGCTTGACGCCGCCGCCGTCGCCCGTCAGGACGACGTCAGGGGCGAGCACGTCGAGCAGACCCTGCAGGTCCCTGGTCTCGACCGCGCGCTGGAACGCTCCCAGGGCCGCCCGGGTCTCGCCCGGGGAGACCACCCGGCGGGGGCGGCGGGCGTCGACGTGTTGGCGGGCGCGGTGCGCGATCTGGTGGACGGCCCCCGGGCTCTTGTCGACGACGGCCGCGATCTCGTCGTAGCTGACGCCGAACACCTCGCGCAGCACGAAGACGGCGCGCTCGGTCGGCGACAGCGTCTCCAGGACGACCATGAGCGCCATCGACACGCTCTCGGCGAGCGCGACGTCCTCGACGACGTCCGGCGCGGTGAGCAGCGGCTCGGGCAGCCAGGGGCCCACGTACGCCTCCCTGCGGCGTTGCATGGCGCGCAGCCGGTTGAGCGACTGCCGGGTGGTGATGCGGATCAGGTAGGCGCGCTGGTCGCGCACGTGCTCCGCGTCGACCTTGATCCACCGCAGCCAGGTCTCCTGGAGGACGTCCTCGGCGTCGGCCGCCGAGCCGAGCATCTCGTAGGCGACGGTGAAGAGCAGGTTGCGGTGGGCGACGAAGGTCTCGGTCGCCCGGTCGGCGGTGTGGCTCATGTCTTGTTCCTTCTTCTTCGCGGACGGCCTGGTCGCCGATCGTTTCACCGCCGGGGGCGGCCCGTGCTCGGGATCTCCCGCGCCAGGACGGCGCCGCCCCGGCAGCGGCAGTTGCCGTCAGACGGTGAGCGGCTCGACGCCGAATCGGCCCCACGCGATGAAGGCGGCGAGCGCGACATAGCCCAGGTTCACCACCACCAGTCCGCACTGGCCGAGGCGCGTGGATGATCATCGCGCCGAGCATGAGCAGGACCCAGCAGACGGCGGTCAGCGGCACCATGAACGGTGCGATGCGCAGCACGGCGGGCAGGACCAGGCCGGCCGCGGCCAGGAGTTCGAGAACCCCGATGGCCTTGACGAAGCCGGCGCTGGCGTGTCCGGTCCACTCCGCGCCCTTGATCGCGGACAGCTTCTTCTTCGGTACGAGCGTCTTGGTGACGCCGCCGGTCAGGGAGACTGCCGCCAGCACTCCGGCGGCGATCCACAGAGCGAGGTTCATGCGATTCGTTCCTGCCTCGGGTAGGTGACTGCGGTGCCCCGGGACCGTCCGGATGGAGCCCCGACAGGACTCCCCCGTCGTTGGCGGCCGTTCGAGTCCGGATCGCCGACGATCGCCGCGGCCGTCCGTTCAGCGGGGCAGCGCCTCGCCACGGGTGGCCCGCAGCAACTCCTGGCGCTTGTCGTCCTTGACCCAGGTGAGCGAACCCGGCTTGCGTGCCTCGTCCGCCAGGTGCTTGACGGTGTGCCTGCAGACGAACTCCTTGAGTTTCGCGCCCGACCCGCCGCCGATGTACCACCCGGTCGCGGTGTCGTCCCTCGTGGCGAACTGGAAGATGCCGGCGCCGCGCCCCAGGCTGATGCACTGGCCGAAGAAGCCCAGGTTGATGGGCGTCGGCTGCTCGCCCGCGATCCGGGCCAGCACGGTGTCGGCGGCGTGCGCGCCGATCCTCGTAGCGGCCTGACAGCTCATCCGGAAGGGCAGGTCCGACGGAGCCGCCGAATCCCCGGCCGCCACGATGCGCGCGTCGTCCACGCTGGTCAACGTCTCGTCGGTGAGCAGGCGGCCAAGCGCGTCGGTACTCAGGCCACTGCGGCCGGCCAGGTCGGGCACCCCGAACCCGGCGGTCCAGATGGTCACCTGGCTCGGCAGGGTGCGCCCGCCGTCGAGGCGTACGGCGTCGCGGGTCACCGCCGTCACCCTCGTGCCGGAGCCGTCGAGCACGGTGACCCCGAGCTTGGCCAGCCGCCTGGCGACCGAGCGCCGGCCCCGCGCGTGCAGGTACGGGCCGAGCACCCCGCCGCAGACCAGGGTCACGGTACGGCCCGCCTCCGCCAGTTCGGCGGCGGTCTCGATGCCGGTCGGGCCGGCGCCGACCACCGTCACCGGGGCCGCCGCCGGCGCGGCGGCGAGGACCGGTCCCAGCCGTTGCGCCTCCTCCAGGGTGGTGATCGGGTAGGCGAACTGGGCCGCTCCGGGCACGCCCGGGTCGGCGCTGCCACTGCCCACCGCGTAGATCAGGTAGTCGTAGCCGACCGTGCCGCCGGCGGCCAGCGTCACGCCGCGCTCGGCCGCGTCGATCCGGGTCACCGCGTCGACCACCAGTCGGACGTCCTCGGCCAGGACCTCCCGATAGTCGACGACCGCGTCGTCCGACCCGCCCACCAACTGGTGCAGGCGGATCCGCTCGACGAACGCCCGACGCGGGTTGATCAACGTCACGGCCACGTTCTCGCGCCGCGTCAGGCGATTGGCCGCCATGACCCCGGCGTACCCGCCACCGATCACGACCACGTCGACTCTCCCAGTCATGGTGTCTCCTCCGTCTCCAGGGGTTCAGCCTCAAGACACCGCGCGCCCGATCCGTCTGACAGCATGTGAGGCAGACCACTCACAGTGCTGGCACGGTGGCGGAGGCAGGTGACGCTGGAGCGGTGGGCGTCGATGACGGTGGCGAGGAGCGTCCTCGGGTCGGGTTCCCGGGGCGGCTGGCGGCCTTCCTCCTGGGTGCCACGGGCGCGATGGGCTACACCTGACCAGCGAGCCGGCCGCGACGCCCCGGCACCGGGGTCGCCGCGACGGGACCGGAGCCTGTCGACGACACCGGCCGTCGGCCAGGCACCAGGTCCCCTTGAGTCGCGCCCGCGCGTCAGCCGACGCGGACCTCGGCCGGGTGCGGCGATGTCGCAGGGCTCGGGCCGTGACACTGGTGGTCGCCGGCGTTGTCGGGGTCGAGCAGGTCCTCGTACACACCGACCTTGAACCTGATCAGGTCCAGGCACTCGGTCAGCTTGCCGATCTGGGTGGTGACGTTCGCCTGGTGCTCGCGCATGAGCGCGAGTCGTTCCTCCTCGTTTCCGGCTCCCTGCCGGACGAGGTCGGCGTATCGGCGCAGCGCGGGCAGGGGCATGCCGGAGGCACGCAGGATGATGCAGACGGTGAGCCAGTCCACGTCGTCCTGGCCGTAGACGCGGCGCCCGCCGGGTCCGCGCCGCACCGGATTGACGAAGAGGCCCTCGTGCTCGTAGAAGCGCAGCGCGTGCACGCTCAGGCCGGTGCGTTCGGCGACCTGCCCGATGCTCAGCTTCGCGGTGACCTCAGCCATGGCGTTCACGGTAGCGGCTTGACCTAGAGCCGTCTCTAGCTCCTAGGGTTCCCCCTGCGATCGGCGCTTCTGTCGCTTCGCGCAATCACGACCGACCCAGTAAGGGACGCATCACCATGCGCTATCGCCCCCTCGGCAGGACCGGTATCGAAGTCAGCGCCTACTGCCTCGGGACCATGATGTTCCAGGATGGCGGCAACCCCGACCGCGACGACTGCGTCCGCATCATCCACGCCGCCCTCGATGCGGGAATCAACTTCGTCGACACCGCCGACATGTACGGCCAGGGCCAGTCCGAGGAGATCGTGGGAAAGGCGCTGCGCGGGCGTCGTGACGACGTCGTACTCGCCACGAAGGTGCACTTCCAGATGGGCGAGGGCCGCAACCGCAGCGGCAACTCACAGCGATGGATCCTCAAGGCGGTCGAGGACAGCCTCCGGCGGCTGGACACCGACTGGATCGACCTCTACCAGGTCCACCGCCCCGACCACACGACCGACGTCGAGGAGACGCTCTCGGTGCTCAGCGACCTCGTGCACCAGGGAAAGATCCGCGCCTTCGGCTGCTCGACGTTCCCCGCCGAGGAGATCGTGGAAGCGCAGCACGTCTCCGAGCGTCGCGGCCTCGGACGCTTCCGCACCGAGCAGCCGCCGTACTCGATCCTGGCCCGCGGAGTCGAGGCCTCGCTGCTGCCCGTCTGCCAGCGCTACGGAATGGGCGTGCTGGTCTGGAGCCCGCTGGCCTTCGGGTTCCTCACCGGCCGGTACCGGAAGAATCGACCCGTCGACCTGTCGACCGGCCGTCCCACCTTCCGGCCGGCACTGTTCGATCCCGAGAACGCGCAGAACGACGCCAAGCTCGACGCCGTCGAGAAGCTCGTCGAACTCGCGGAGGGCATCGGCTGCACCCTGCCGCAGCTCGCCATAGCCTTCACTGTGGCCCACCCCGCCGTCACCTCGGCGATCATCGGACCGCGGACCATGCCGCAGCTGGAGGATCTCCTCGAGGGCGCCGCACTCATCCTGGACGATGCGACCCTCGACCGGATCGACGAGATCGTGCCGCCGGGAACGAACCTGTACAACCCCAACGCCGCACTGCCCCCGCGCTCGCTGACCGACACCGCACTGCGCCGCCGCCCACTCACCGACCGCGCGGCCGCCTGAGCCGGGTGCGGCGGGCTGGATTTCCGACGCGAGGGAGACGAGGCGTTGCCCGTCTCCCTCGCGTCCCTTGCCGGACTCGGCCAACAACACGCCGCAGTTCTTCCCGGCAGCGGTGATGGAAAGCCCTCTGCGGCAGCGCTCGGCGGCTCGTCGCCGCCGTCCTACGGTGCGTCGACGACCTCGCGGCCGAGGGGCCAGAACGCGGCGGGGACGAGCTTGAAGTTGGCCACGCCGAACGGGATACCGATGATCGTGACGCAGAGCGCGATGCCGGCGAGGATGTGGGACAGGGCCAGCCACCAGCCGGCGAGCACCACCCACAGGACGTTGGCCAGCCCTGACGCGACCCCGGCGTCGGGCTTGGGCACGAGGGTGCGGCCGAAGGGCCACAGCGAGTAGACGGCCAGGCGCAGCGACGCGACGCCGAACGGGATCGTGACGACCAGGACGAAGCAGATCAGCGCGGCGAGGCCGTAGCCGGCGGCCAGCACGAGCCCCCCGCCGAAGACGAGCCACAGCACGTTGAGCGCAAACCGAATCATGTCTGCCAGCATGACCGGGCCGCGCCAGCCCCCGGCCGGCCGGCGAGGTGGCCACCTGCCGGTCGGCGTCCCGGACTCGAACACGCCTGGCGCAGATCCGGAGCTCCCTGCCCGCTGCTGGTAGAACCGCTGGAGGCGGCCCACGCGTCGCACCGGCTCGGTCTCGCCTGACTCAACCCGTTCCCGGTCGCCCCGGCACGGCTCGTGGAGTCGCCGCTACCGCGCCTCGGGTGTGGACCGACGGCGACGGATGCCCGCCACCCTCGTACGTCGAGCGGCCGGCACCGTTTCCGGTGCCGGC
>NZ_JBSGDY010000034.1:0-45311 GCF_053602615.1 Micromonospora sp. NPDC004336 | reverse complement strand
CCACAGCAGGGCCAGTACGCCCAGCCGCGCCACCGCCCACGGTCCCCCGCCCGTCGTCGCTCACCACGCGGGTCGCCGCGGTCGGGAACTCCGTGCTGCGGCCGGTGGCCGCGACGGTGTCCGCCGTCGAACCGGTCCTCCGCACGACCCTGTCCACCACGCGGGGCGTGGTGACGCACGTCGTCGGGCTGGTCGGGATGGTCGTCGCCGGGCCGCCGGCCACCCCGGGCCACCCCGCCGAGCCGGCGTCGCCCCCCTGGGACGTTCCGTCACCGGCCGGTGCCGCACCGGCGGGGTCCGACGCGCGAGCGGACGAGCCGCGGCAGACCGGAAGGGGGGCACCCTCGCTCGTCCCGACGGCGGCGACGGTCCCCGCGTCGCCCGAGGGGCCGGGCTGGTGCCCCGCCATGACCGGCGGCGCCGTGGCCGACCCGGGGCCGCCGCCCGCGGGGCTTCCGTCCGTTCCCGCCGTCCCGCAGGACGACTGCGCCGCCACCACGGACGGCGGCGTCGCGGCGGCGGCGGGGCCGGCCGTCGACCCGGACTGGCCGACGCCGGCCGGGTTCGGCCTCCTCCCACCGCCCGCGATTCCCGGCGACCGGCTCTGCGGAGTGAGCGCCCGCCCCGGCTGAGGTCCGACGGGACCCCGTCCCGCGCGGTCGCCCGGCTGGTCCGGTCGCACCGCCCGGCGCGGGGTCACACGGAGCCCGTGCGCGTCGTACGACACCGGACGCGGCACGGGCAGGACCCCGTCCGTCCACGCGGCCGTCCCGCGCAGTCCCGTCAAGGGGACCGGGCCGGCCGCGTATCCCAGATCGGAGCCACGCGTTGATCCGCGTTGTCGTCGCTGAGGAGATGCGCCTGCTGCGCACCGCGCTGTGCGCGGCGCTGTCGGGTGAGAAGGAGATCGAGGTCGTCGCGGAGGTGACCGGGACGGCGGAACTGGCCGCCGTGCTGCGCCGGCACCGGCCCGACGTGGTGCTGGTGGACCTGGCGTCGGACGTGCCGCAGCCGGTGGAGGTGGTCGCCGAGATCACCGGGGCGGCGCCCGACACGGCCGTGCTGGCGATGGGACGCCGGTGGAGCCCGGCGGTGGTCGGTGACCTGCTGGCCGCCGGCGTGCGGGGCCTGATCGGCAAGGACGCGCCGTTGGAGGCGCTGGTCGGGGCCGTCCGGGACCTCGCCGCTGGCGGCAAGGTCATCGACGCGGAGGCCGCCGTGACCGCGCTGCACCCCCCGTCGAGCCCGCTGACCCGCCGGGAGGTGGAGGTGCTGCGGGTGGCCGCCGAGGGTCTGCCGCTCAAGGAGATCGCCCGCCGGCTCTTCCTGGCGCACGGTACGGTCCGCAACCACCTGTCGGCGATCATGCGTAAGACGGGCGCGCGCAACCGCATGGAGGCGGTCTGGCGCGCCCGCCGCGACGGCTGGATGTAGCCGCCCCCGGGCCGGGCGGTGTCCCCGTCCGGCCCGCGCCGCCGCCGTCCGGGATGGACCACCCGGGCGGTGTCCCCTTCCGGCCCGTGTCGCCGGCCGTCCGGGATGGACCGCCGGGTGCCGCTCGCCGAGCGATACCGATCGGTACGTGTTTGAATGCGGACGGTCCGTGATCCGCTCGACGACGCTCGGGAAGGTCAGTGGTGATCCGTACCCTGCTCGCCCTCGACGGCGCCCTGGTCCGTGGCGCGCTCTCGCTCGTCCTCGCCGCCGAGGAGGACATCAGCGTGGTGGCGGAGCTGGATCGGGGTGACGATCTTCCGCCGGCGGTCCGGGCACAGCGTCCCGACGTGGCGGTCGTCGATCTCGACCTCGTCGACGGGGCCGGTGTGCCGGGGCAGTGCCCCCTGCTGGTGCTCGCCGACCGGCGTCGCGCGCGCCGGCTGTACCGGGTCCTGACACCGGGGCGGACCGTCGGCATCCTCGGCGACGACGTCTCCCCGCACCGGGTGGTGGACGGGATTCGGCGGCTGGCCCGACGGGAGTCGGTGATCGACGCCGACCTGGTGATGGCGGCGCTGAACCGGGACAGCCCGCTGACGTCCCGGGAGACGGAGATCCTCGACCTGACCGCTGCGGGGGCGCCGGTCGTGGAGGTCGCCCGGGCGCTCGGGCTCGCCCCGGGCACGGTGCGCAACCACCTCGGGCGGATCGCCCGCAAGGCGGGCGCGCGGACCAGGGTGGAGGCGGTGCGGGTCGCCCGCGACGCCGGCTGGATCTGACGGCGGCGGGCGCGACAGAGGCGGGTCGGGCCCCGGCGGCGGGGCGGGATCGAAGGCCGGTGTCCCGGGCAGGGGAGCGCCTGGGTAGCGTGCCCGTCATGAGTGCGGACACCTTCCGCTCGGTGGAGATCGAGCGCACCAGCGTCGGGGAGTACGTCGTGCGGAACGGCCGCGGCGGCTCGATGTCGATGGGCACCGGCGAGGACGCCAGCTTCACGCCGGTGGAGCTGCTCCTGGCGGCCATCGGCGGCTGCACGGCGATCGACGTGGACCTCATCACGAGCCGCCGCGCCGAGCCGATCCGGTTCTCCGTCGAGGTCACCGGCGACAAGGTCCGGGACGAGGCCGGGGCGAACCGGATGCGGAACCTGGAGGCACGGTTCACCGTGACGTTCCCGGAGGGCGCGGACGGCGACCGGGCCCGTGCGGCGCTGCCCCGGTCGCTGGAGCAGTCGCACGACCGGCTCTGCACCGTCTCCCGTACCGTCGAACTCGGCACTCCCGTCTCGATCGTTGAGGCCGCCGGTTCCACCGGGGACTGACGTCCGGCGGGCGTCACCGGTCCTCCCCGGCCGGTGAGCCGGGGAAGTGTCGTCCGGGACACCTCACCGGCGGGCGGCGTCACCGGCCCGGTGGCGTTCTCGCCGGCCGGCAGCGTCGGTCACGCGTGGGCGAGGGGCACGCGTGGCGGCGTCGCCGCGTCCTGCCAGTGGCCCACCAGCTCCCGGTAGGTGGGGGAGCGGCGCAGCAGCTCGTCGTGGGTGCCGGCGACGGGCCGGTCGCCGTCGAGTACCAGGACCCGGCGGGCCCGGGTCGCCGAGCTGATCCGGTGCGCGATGACCACCAGCGTGCCGGGGCGGCGGGCGAAGGCGTCCTCGACGGTCGCCTCCAGCGTCGGGTCCAGGTGGCAGGTGGCCTCGTCGAGGATCACCAGCGGCGCCGGGGCGAGGTAGGCGCGGACGGCGGCGACGAGCTGCCGTTCCCCGGCGGACAGCGCGCCGGGGTCGATCTCGGCGGCCGGACCGCCGAGGCGGGTCACGAGGGGGCGGGCGCCCAGGGCGTCGACGGCCGCCGCCACCGTCGCGTCGTCCGCCTCGGGGTGCAGGTAGCGCAGGTTGTCGCCGAGGGTGCCGCTGCGCACGTACGCCTCCTGCGGCACCAGCACCCGCAGCCGCGCCAGGGTCTCGGGCGCGACGGCGTCGACGGGCGTGCCGGCGAGGCGTACCGTGCCGGACTCCGGGCGCGCCAGCCCGGCGATCAGGGCGGCCAGGGTGGACTTGCCGGCGCCGCTGGGCCCCACGACGGCCAGGTGCTCGCCGTCGGCCACGGTCAGCGTGAAGTCGGCCAGCACGGGCCGGGCGTGCGGGCCGTACCGGAAGGTCAGCCCGCGCAGCCGCACCGCCGGCGGCGCGGCCACGGGCGCGGCGGGACGCGGCGGCGGGTGCGGCACGGCGGGCGGGCGGGGCGGGGCCGGGTCGGGCCGATCGCCGTCCCCCGGCGGCGGCCCGGGTGGCGGGCAGGTGCGCAGGATCCGGTCCAGCGTGACGGCGTAGCGCAGCCCGCCGCCGCCCACGCCCTGCACGACGGCGTGCAGGGCGGGTTGCAGGCCGGTGGTGACGTAGACCAGCGCGCCCAGCACGGCGCCGGTGCTGAGCCCCTGCCGCACGAGCCACGGCGCGGCCAGCAGCAGCACCACCACCGGCAGCCAGCCGCCCAGCCCGAGGCTGAGGCTGCGCAGCGCCGCCATCCGCGCGAGGGTCCGCTCGGCGTCGGCCTGCGCGGTGACCCGCCGGTTGACCCCGGCCGCCACCCGGTCCTGCGCGCCGCAGGCGACCACGTCGCGGTGCCCGGCCAGCGCGGCCGCCGCCGCCCGGCCGAGTTCCTCGCCGGCGGTCACCTGGGCGCGCTGGTGCGCCACCATCGCCGGCAGCGCCGCCGCGAACACCGCCAACCCGACCACCAGCGGCGCGGCCACCGCACCCGCCAGCGGCGGCGCCAGGGCCAGCAGCCCGAGCAGGGCGGCCCCGGCGGTGAACAGGAACCCCCGGACCACCAGCAGCAGCCCGCCGAAGGTGTCCCGGACGACCTCCGCCTGGTGGGTCAGCCGGGCCACGGCCGCGCTGTCCGGCCGGCCGCCGGCCCGGGTGGCGTCGTGCAGGGCGGCGTGCACCACCCGGGCGGCCAGCTCGTCGCGGAACGGCTCGACCACGGCGCCGAGGCTGCGGTAGACCCGCCCGGTGGCGGCCGCGCCGACCAGCACGGCCGCGGCGAGCGCGGCCAGCCAGGCCAGGCCGGTGGCGAACTGGCCGGCCAGGAAGCCCCGGTCGACCGCGCGGGCCACCAGCAGCCCGCCGAGCAGCGCCGGCAGGGACTCGACCACCGACCAGGCGGCGAGCCGGCCCAGCGCCCGGCGGCGGGCGCGCAGCGCCGCCCAGGTCGCGTGGCGTACGCCGCTCACCGGTCGCCACCGCCGGGCGCGAAGACGGCCCGGTACTCCGGGTCGGGCCACAGCCGCCGGTGCGGCGCCAGGGCCCGCAACCGGCCGCCGTCGAGCCAGGCGACCAGGTCGGCGGCGGCGGCCGTCGTCGCGCGGTGGGTCACCACGAGGCGGGTACGGCCGCCCGCCCCGTCCGCCACCGCCCGGGCGATCCGGTGCTCGGTGGCGGTGTCCAGGCTGGACGTGGCGTCGTCCAGGATCAGCAGCCGCTCGGCGGGGAACGCGCGGGCCAGCCCCAGCCGCTGCGCCTCGCCCCCGGACATCGGCGCGTCCGCCAGCCGGGTGCGGAAGCCCTCGGGCAGCCGGGCGACGACGTCGGCGACCTGCGCCGCCCGGGCCGCGGCCAGCACCGGCGCGGTGGCCGGGGCGCCGTCGGCGGGCGGGCGCGCCGACGGGTCGGGCAGGGCCAGGCCGATGGCATCGTGCACCGTCTCGCCGACCAGCACCGGCCGGTCGAAGGCGTGCCCGACGGCCCGGCGCAGCGCGGCCCGGCTCAGCCGGCGCAGCGGCACCCCGTCCAGCAGCACCTCGCCGCGGTCCGGGTCGTGCAGCCGGCCGGCCACGGCGGCGAGGGTCGACTTGCCGGCGCCGGAGCGTCCGACGACGGCGACGGTGGCGCCGGCGGGAACGGCCAGGTCGATACCGGCCAGGACCGGTCGGCCGTCCTCGGCGCGCACGCCGACGTCGCGCAGCCGCAGCTCTCCCCGGCCGGGCGGCAGCGGGTCCGCGCCGTCGGGGCGCACCGGGTCGGCCAGGGGCTCCGCGATCCGGCCGGCCGCCGCGCGGGCGCGGACCAGCCGGTTGAGGGTGGCCAGGACCGCGCCGAGCCCGGCGCCGAGGGCGGCGTACTGCACCGCCGCGACCAGTTGACCGGGGGTGAGCCAGCCGGCGGTGAGCGCGTACCCGCCGACGGCCACGACGGACACCTGGAGCAGCGGGCCGACGGCGGCGGTGCGGGCGCTCGCCCGGGCCAGCAGCCGCCAGCCGAGCAGGCCGTAGTCGCGCAGCTCCGGCAGGGCCGCCAGCACCCGGTCGCGTTCCCGGTCGACGGTGGCCGCGGCGGCGATGGTGCGGGCGCCGCCGAGCGCCTCCAGCAACCGGCCGGCGATGAGCCCCAGCACCCGCTGGTACCCGCCGACGGCGGCGGAGGCATCGGTGACGAAGGCGCGCATGAGCACCGCGAGCAGGGCCAGCCCGCCGAGCAGGGTGACGCCGAGCAGCGGCTCGATCAGCGTGAGCGCCACGACGCTGCCGACCGGGGGAAGCAGCGCGACCACGCCAAGCGTCACGGCGGTGCCGGCCTGGCCGGCGTCGGCGGCCTGGCCGACGAGCCGGCCCACCAGGTCGCCCACCGGGTAGCGGCGGACGGTGCGCACGTCGGAGGCGAACAGGTGGCGCAGCAGCCGCCGGCGCAGCAGCGCGGTGGCCCGGGCGGCGCCGTAGCCGCCGGCGAGGTCGGCGAGGACGTCGGTGACCATGAGGAGGGCGACCAGGCCGCAGGCGGCGGCCGGCCACCAGGAGCCGCGCCCGCCGACGGCGGCGTCGACGGCGAGCCCGAGGGCGGCGGGGAGCGCCAGTTCGGCGGCCGCGCCGACGAGCGCGACCGCCCCGAGCAGGACCGTCCAGCCGCCGCCGTCGCGGACCACCCGGCGCAGCAGCCGGTCGGGGCCGGTCAGCGTCCGCATCGGACCTCCCACCAAGACGTGCGGCCCTGGGCGGGTACGTCTACCCGCCCAGGGCCTCGCGTGACGACCTGATCAGTTGCAGGTCGTGACGGACAGCGAGCTGTCGCCGCAGAGCAGCAGGCTCGCCCGGCTGCCGCCGCCGGTGCGGTCGGCGGGGGCCATCTCCAGGCCCTGAAGGTCCAGAAGCGCCATGTCGTGTCACCTCCTTCCGTGCTGGTCGGTCGGGTCGGTCACCCTCGCGTCGGCGAGGGAGTCGGTGGCGCCCGTCAGGGGCGCGAGGAACGGCAGGGTCACCGGCGCGTCGTGCCGCGCGGCGGCCAGCGCCAGCAGCACGCCGGCGGTGCCGGTGCCGAGGTCCATCGACAGCCGCAGCAGCTGCTCGCCGGGGAACGCGGTGCCGTCGGCGTAGGGCAGGGCGTGCCAGGCCAGGCGCCGCACCTGCGTCGTCAGCTCCCGCCGCAGCCCGGGGTCGTCGGGGTACGCCGCGAGGTAGGCGACGATGCCCGCCCGCCCGGCGAACAGGCCCGACTGCGCGTAGAACGGGGACCGGGCGGCGCGGCGCACGCCGGCGCTGGCCTCGGCGAACCGCTCGTCGGCGTCGTGCCGCAGGTACTGGTCGAGCACCAGCCCGATGCCGACGCTGCCCTGCCCGAGGTAGGGCATGGTGCGCCAGCCCTCGTTGACCTCCAGCGCGCCGTCGGGGCGTACGACGCAGCGGCGCAGGTCCTGCCGCAGGGCGGTCGCGGCGTGCTCCAGCAGGGACCGCTCGCCGGTCAGCTCGTACAGCCGCACCAGCAGCAGCGCCGGCCCCGTCCGGCCGCGCAGCAGCCCGGCGTACGGGTTGCGGCCGCCGCTGACGTCGGGCCCCGGATCGTCGGCGAGCTGCTCGACCACCCGCTCGGTGGCCCGCCAGGCCGCCTCGCGCAGGGCCGTCTCGCCGGTGCGCCCGGCCAGCTCGGCGAGGTTGAGCGCGATCCCGGACAGGCCGCCCGCGAGGCTGTGGTCCAGGCCGTCCAGCGGCTGGCGCAGGCAGATGTCGAGCACGTCGAGGGCGTCCTGCCGGCGGTCGAGCGCCGCCAGGGCGTACGCGACGCCGTGCAGGCCGTCGTAGAAGCCGCACCGGGTGCCGGCGGCGGGCGACGTGGCCCGGCGGACCAGCCACCGCTCGTGCTCGGGCCAGCGCCCGGCGCCGCTGACGTGCAGGGCGTACAGGACGCCGGCGGCGCCGTGGGCGAGGTTGAGCCCGCCGCTGCGGAACTGCTCGATGTCGCCGGGGAAGAGCCGGTCGTCCCGGTCGGGCGTCGCGCTGGCGATGATCGCCCGGGCGAGCCGGTCGCGGTGCGCGGGGCCGGCGTCGACGGTGAGGTCGGGGGCCGGGTCCGCCGCCGGTTCGCCGGTGATCTCGGCGACGGCGGCGTCGAGGAGCTCCCTCGGCACCGGGAAGTTGGCGGCGATCACGTCGGCGAGGTGCGCGGCCTTGGCCGGCGCCAGCCGGACCAGCTGGGTCAGCGGCAGGAACAGCGCCAGCCGCAGGCAGGCCAGGGCGTAGCGGTCGACGGCGGGACCGGTGCGGTCCCGGGGCGCGGCGAAGCCCTGGTTGCGCAGGCCGGGCCGGCGGTGCCCGTCGATCGGGGCGGCGACCTCGAAGTCCACCAGCGCGATCCGGTCGTCCGGGCGGACCATGACGTTGAACAGGTGCAGGTCGCCGTAGACGAGGCCCCGCTCGTGGATCGCCGTGACTACCTGCTCGACCTGCCGGTGGACGTCCAGCGCCCACCGGGTGTAGTCGGCGCGGTCGGCGTCGGTGGCGTCGGCGTCGATCAGCGGGTACCTGTCGACGAGGACCTTGTTGAGCGCGCGGCCCTCGACGAACTCCAGCGCGAGGAACCGGTGCTCGCCGAGGGTGAACTCGTCGTGCACCCGGGGCACCTGCGGCAGGTCGGCGAGCCGGCGCAGCGCCTCGGCCTCCCGGGCCAGCCGGGTGACCGCGTCGGCGCCGTCGGCGTCCAGGCCGGCGTGCGGCCGGGCCTCCTTCAGCACCACCTGCGTGTCGGTGCGCAGGTCCCGGCCGACGTAGAGGCCGCCGCCGTTGGAGAAGTGGATGACCTTCTCGATCCGGTACGGCACCTCGTCGGTGCTGGTGGCGTTGCGGGCGGCCAGGTGCGGGCCGAGGAAGTCGGGCAGCGTCACCCAGGACGGCACGTGGAAGACGGGATCGCGGCGGTCGGGCACCAGGGTGCCGCTGTCGTCCTCGATCGCGGGGACCACCTGGCCGTCGGGGGAGTGGCAGAAGCGGGCGGCGAAGCCGCCGTAGCGCACGTACACCGGGCCGGCGCCGTGGCGCAGGTCGCTGAGGATGTACGGGCCGGGTTCGCCGGCGAGCAGCTCGTCGAGCTCCTTGCAGGCCAGCTCCAGCTCCGCGTCGTCCCGGGGGTAGACGGTGACGAACTTGCCGCTGGCCGCCCGGGAGGCGTACTTGGAGTTGCGCAGCAGCAGGGTGCGGGGGCCGCGCAGGAACTTGAACGACAGCCCGCGCGGGACGCAGTAGTCCCAGACCTTGTCCAGCACCCGCTCGGCGTTCTCAAGCGTCGCCGAGACGTGGATCTTCCAGCCCTGCTGCGGCAGCGTGCCGCCCTCCGGGGCGTAGATCAGCCAGTCGTCGAGCGGCTCGGAGCGCCAGCCCTCGGGCACGGGCCGTCGGGCCGCCGCGAAGGTGGGCTGCTCCACCGCGTTGCCGAGCGAGTCGTAGAACAGCCGGTCGGCGGCGCAGTAGCTGTCGTAACGATCGTCCACCGTGACCACTCCCTCCGCTGTTCGGTCGAGCCCTCGGCCCTGCTGACGGATATGAGTCTGTCCGTTCGGCCTATGGCGGCTCCAGTGTGATCAGTCATGACGATGGATGCGTGCCGCACGGGCGGGCGTGACAAATGTCAGGCGTACCGGGCCGGGCCCCGGCCGCGTCGGCCCGCGTCGCCCCACCCGGGCGGGCGGTGCGGGCGCCCTGGTCGGTGGCGGTACGGTGCTCGCCGTGACCGCAGACGATCACCCCTCCGCCGCCGGCGGACCCGTCGCCGTGCTGGCCAACCCGACGGCGGGACGGGGTCGGCACCGAGGGCTCCTGCCGCAGCTCCTGAGCCGGCTCGCGACCGCCGGCCGGCCCGTACGCCTGCTGGCCGCGCACACCGCCGACGAGGCCGAGGCGGCCTGCCGCGCGGCGGTCGCCGACGGCGCGTCCGCCCTGGTCGCGGTGGGCGGCGACGGCACGGTGCACCGCGCGTTGCAGGCGGTCGCCGGCACGACGGTGCCGTTCGGCCCGGTGCCGGCCGGCACCGGCAACGACTTCGCGGCCGACACCGGCTTCCCGGCCGACCCGCTCGCCGCCGTCGACGTGATCGCGGCGGCGCTGCGCGAGGGCCGCGCCCGACCGGTGGACCTGGCGCGGCTGACGGGCGCCGACGGCGTGCGCCGCTGGTACGGCGCGGTGCTCGCCGCCGGCTTCGACGCGATCGTCAACGAGCGGGCCAACCGGATGCGCTGGCCGCGCGGCCCGCGCCGCTACGACCTGGCGATCCTGGTGGAGCTGGCCCGGCTGCGCCCGCGCCGCTACACCCTGCGCCTCGACGGGGTGCCGCACGAGGTGGACGCCGTGCTGGTGGCGGTCGGGAACTGCGCCAGCTACGGCGGCGGCATGCGGATCTGCCCCGACGCAGACCCGACCGACGGCCTGCTCGACGTGGTGGTGGGCGGCCGGTTCGACCGGCGCACCCTGATGCGGGTCAAGCCGCGCATCTACCGGGGCACCCACGTGACGCACCCGCTGGTGCGCAGCCACCGCGCCCGCACGGTCGAGCTGAGCGCCGAGGGCATCACCACGTACGCCGACGGCGAGCGGGCCCTGCCCCTGCCGGTGACCGTCACCGCCGTCCCCGGCGCCGTCCACCTGCTGCGCTGAGAGCGACCGCCGGCGCCGGTCAGGGGGCGGCGCGGACGATGCGGTCCAGCCACTCCGCGAGCAGGGCGCGCTCGGCGGGGGTGAGGTCGGTGGCCAGGTCGTCGAGGGCGGCGCGCAGCGCCACCGCGTACCGCACCGGGTTGCCGGCGCGGGAGGTCGCGCGGGCGGCGGGGGAGTCGGTGACGAGCGCGGCGAGCACCGCCTCCCGGGTGCGGGCCGACAGGGCGGGGTCGCGCCGCGGCGGCGGCGTGCGGATCAGGGCGAGGGTGACCCCGCAGGCGGCGGCGTGCAGCATCTCCGTAGCCTCGTCGACGCCCGCCCGCAGCCGGCCCGCCTCGGCCACCCGGTGCACGAGCTGACGCAGGATGTCGGCGGCGACCCGGGCGGCGGTCGGCGTCTCGCCCGGGCGCGGGTCGCCGTACATGAGGGCGTGGAAGGCGGGGTTGGCCACGCCGAAGCCGACGTGCAGGTCCCAGCCCCGGCGCAGGTCGTCGACCGGGTCGCCGACGAGGTCCCGGGACGCCTCGGCATGCAGGTACGCGGCGAACCCGTAGCTGGCCGCCGCGTCCAGCAGGCCGCGCATGTCACCGAACTGCCGGTAGATGGTCGGTGCCTGTACGCCCGCCGCCCGGCTCACCGCGCGGGTGGAGACCGCCTCCCGGCCGCCCTCGGCGAGCAGCGCGGCGGCGGCGCGGACGATCCGGTCCCGGGGCGACGTCTCGGTGATCATGACAGCGACGATAACGCCCTCACGTTAGCGGCGCCGACTAACGCCGCTGTCGTCCGCGCGTTAACGCCGCTCCACCCCGTGGTCAGCGCTGCTCTCGCCCCGCCGTGAGCGGCGCTTCGCCCCGCCGTCAGCGGCGCTGGTCGACGCCGGCCACGTCCAGCACGGCGCCCAGGCCGTTGGCCCGCCCCGCCTCGGCGGCCGGCAGCACCAGCGCCCCGCAGCCGGCCGCGACCGCCCCCGCGTCGGCCGGCGTGTCGCCCACCATCAGCGCGCGCTCCGGGTCGACGCCGAGCATCCCGCAGGCCCGCAGGAAGATCCCCGGGTCCGGCTTGCAGCGCCCGACCTCGTACGACAGGACGAAGGCGTCGACCAGGTCGGCCAGCCCCCACGCCGCGAAGATCGGCCGGATGTCGAAGCCGATGTTGCTGACCACGGCCACCGGGACGCCCGCGGCGCGCAGGGCGGCCAGGGTCGGCGCGGTGTCCGGGTACGGCACCCAGCCCTCGGGCAGCAGCACCCGCTCGTAGAGCGCCTCGGCGAAGCCCTCGATGCCGGCGTCGACCGTCTCGGCCAGCCCCGTGTAGGCGCCCCGGTGGGCATGCGGGTAGAGATCCCGGTCGGCCCACAGCTCGGCCAGCCGGGGCGGTACGCGGGCCGGCAGCGGACCGCCCGCCCGGCCCGCCGTCAGGAGCCGGTCGGCGAGCGCGGTCGCCCGCATCCGCTCCAGGGTCACCCCGCACGAGGCGGCGGCGGCGAGCACCCACTCGCGCGGCTCCTCCACCTGGGCCAGCGTGCCGTGGAAGTCGAACAGGACCGCCTCCACCGGGCGGCGGGACGGGCCGGGGCCGACGGCGTCGTCGGCCCCGGGTGGGGCGTGGGGCGGTTCGGCATGCTCCGGCACGTCGTGCACCCTACCGACCGGCACCGACCCCGCTGTCGGTTGGCCTTGCCGCGTGGTCGTCGGCGGCACGCATTAATCTTGGGAGCATGTCGAGCCCCGCCGAGCGGTACGCCGCGGCGCGCCGCCGGGCCGCGCAGGCCTCACAGTTCCCGGCGCTGGACGAGTTCGCCCTTGACCTGGGGTTCGATCTCGACGACTTCCAGCGGGAGGCGTGCCAGGCGCTGGAGCGGGGCAGCGGCGTGCTGGTCTGCGCCCCCACCGGCGCCGGCAAGACCGTCGTCGGCGAGTTCGCCGTGCACCTGGCGCTGCGCGGCGCGCCCGCGCCCGCCACCGGTCCCGGCGCGCCCGCCACCGGCGCCGACGACGAGGTGGTGCCGGCGGCCGGCGGCGAGGCCGCCCCCGCGCCGGCCGTGCCCCGGCGGCGCAAGTGCTTCTACACCACGCCGATCAAGGCGCTGTCGAACCAGAAGTACCACGACCTGGTCGACCGCTACGGCGCCGAGCAGGTCGGGCTGCTCACCGGCGACAACGCCATCAACGGCGACGCCCCCGTGGTGGTGATGACCACCGAGGTGCTGCGCAACATGCTCTACGCCGGCTCGGCCACCCTGGAGGGCCTGGCGTACGTGGTGATGGACGAGGTCCACTATCTCGCCGACCGGTTCCGCGGCGGGGTGTGGGAAGAGGTGATCATCCACCTGCCCGAGTCGGTCACCCTGGTCTCCCTGTCGGCGACCGTGTCCAACGCCGAGGAGTTCGCCGACTGGCTGGTCACCGTGCGCGGCGAGACGGCCGTGGTGGTCAGCGAGCACCGACCGGTGCCGCTGTGGCAGCACATGCTGGTCGGCAAGCGGATGTTCGACCTGTTCCACGACGCCGACGCGGCCCGCAAGCACGACGTCCACCCCGAGCTGCTGCGCTACACCCGCGACACCATGCGCCGGTTGGAGCTGGGCGAGGGGCGCAGCGCCGGTCCGGGCGGGGGCCGGCGCGGGCCGCGCTGGCGTGGCCCGATGCGCCCCGACATCGTCGACCGGCTCGACCGCGAGGGCCTGCTCCCGGCGATCCTGTTCATCTTCAGCCGCGCCGGCTGCGCCGCCGCCGTGCAGCAGTGCCTCGCCGCCGGCCTGCGGCTCACCTCCCCGGAGGAGCGGGCGGAGATCCGCCGGGTCGTCGAGTCGCGGGTCACCGCCATCCCCGGCGAGGACCTGTCGGTGCTCGGCTACTGGGAGTGGCTCGACGGCCTGGAGCGCGGCCTGGCCGCCCACCACGCCGGCATGCTGCCGGTGTTCAAGGAGGTCGTCGAGGAGCTCTTCGTCCGGGGCCTGGTCAAGGCCGTCTTCGCCACCGAGACGCTCGCGCTGGGGATCAACATGCCGGCCCGCTGCGTCGTGCTGGAGCGGCTGGTCAAGTACAACGGTGAGGCGCACGTCGACCTGACCCCGGGGGAGTACACGCAGCTCACCGGCCGCGCCGGCCGGCGGGGCATCGACGTCGAGGGGCACGCCGTCGTCGTCTGGTCCCCGGAGACCGACCCGCGGCACGTGGCCGGCCTCGCCTCCACCCGCACGTACCCGCTGCGGTCGAGCTTCCGGCCGTCGTACAACATGGCGGTCAACCTGGTCGGCACGGTCGGCGCCGAGCCGGCCCGGGCGCTGCTGGAGTCGTCGTTCGCGCAGTTCCAGGCGGACCGGTCGGTGGTCGGCCTGGCCCGCCAGGTGCAGCGCAACACCGAGACCATCGAGGCGTACGGCGCGGAGGCGGCCTGCCACCACGGCGACTTCGACGAGTACTTCGGGCTGCGGGTGGCGATCGCCGACCGGGAGCGCGCCATCGCCCGGCAGGGGCAGAGCCAGCGCAAGGCGGCGGCGGTGGCCTCGCTGGAGCGGCTGCGGGTCGGCGACGTGATCCGGGTGCCGTCGGGCCGGCGGGCGGGGCTGGCGGTCGTGCTCGACCCGGCCACCGGCGGCTTCGGCGAGCCCCGGCCGCTGGTGCTCACGCAGGACCGCTGGGCCGGGCGGGTCAGCCCCGGCGACTTCACCACGCCCGCCGAGGTGCTGGCGCGCATCCGGGTGCCGAAGCACTTCAACCACCGCTCCCCGGCCGCCCGCCGGGACCTGGCCGCCGAGGTCAGCGGCACCGGGCTGGACCGGCACGGCGGTCGTCGCGGCGGCCGGTCCCGGCAGGCGGTCGGCGAGGACCACCGGCTCAGCCAGCTCCGCGCGGAGCTGCGCCGGCACCCCTGTCACGCCTGCCCGGACCGGGAGGAGCACGCCCGCTGGGCGGAGCGCCGCCGCCGGCTGGAGAAGGACACGGAGGAGCTGCGGCAGCGGGTGGCCGGGCGGACCGGTTCGCTGGCCCGTACGTTCGACCGGATCGTCGCGCTGCTCACCGCCCGCGGCTACCTCGCGCCCGACGGCGCGGTGACCGACGCCGGCCGGATGCTCGGCCGCATCTGGACGGAGGCGGACCTGCTCGTCGCCGAGTGCCTGCGGCGGGGCGTGTGGGACGGGCTCTCCCCGGCCGAACTCGCCGCCGCGGTGTCGGTGGTGGTCTTCGAGGCCCGCCGGGACGTCGACGAGCGGGCGTCGCTGCCGCGCGGCCCGGTGGCCGAGGCGGTCGACGAGACCCTCAAGCTGTGGAGCGAGATCGAGGCCGACGAGGCGGCCCGAGGGCTAGCCGTCACCCGCGAGCCGGATCTCGGCTTCGCCTGGCCGATCTACCGGTGGGCGCGCGGCGAGGCCCTGGCCAAGGTCCTCGGCAGCGGCCACGAGATCGACGGCGAGATGCCGGCCGGCGACTTCGTCCGGTGGGCCCGTCAGGTGGTCGACCTGCTCGGTCAGCTCGCCGACTCCGGCGGCGCCTCCACGGAGTTGAGGTCCACCGCCCGGCAGGCGATCGCCGCGGTCAACCGGGGCGTGCTGGCCTACCACGCCGCGGCCTGACCACGGCGGCGGCGCGGCCGCCTGCCAAGGCACGCCCGGAGCCGGTCGGCACGGGCGGCGCCGCCGGGTCGGCGGGCCGCGCCCTCGCGCACCCGGCGGGGTGACCGACCGGCGTCCGGCTGCGGCGGGCACGGCCCGCCGGTTAGCGTCCGGGGCAGGACGCGGCCGGTCCCGGTCCGAGCCGCCGGCAGCCCGTACGTCGGTCCCCGCCGGTCCGTGGCGAGGCGCATCCATCCGTTCCGAGAGGACTTCCTCGTGGCACAGATCGCCGTCATCGGCACCGGCAACATGGGCCAGGCCATCTCCGGCGTCGCCACCAGGGGCGGCAGCGGCGTCGAGATGTTCGGCAGGGCCGACGCCGACAAGCGGGTCACCGGCGACATCGTCGTCCTCGCCGTTCCCTACCCGGCCGTCGACCAGGTGCTCGCCGAGCGCGCGGAGCAGCTCGACGGCAGGATCGTCGTCGACATCACCAACCCGCTGGACTTCGAGACCCTCGACTCCCTGACCGTCCCCGCCGACAGCTCGGCCGCCGCCGGGATCGCCGCCAGGCTGCCCGGGGCCCGGGTGCTCAAGGCGTTCAACACCACCCTTGCCGGCACGCTGGCCGCCGGCACGGTCGGCCCGTTGACCACGACCGTCCTGGTCGCCGGCGACGACGCCGACGCCAAGGCCGCGCTCGTCGGCGTCATCGAGGCGGGCGGCCTGCGGGCCGTCGACGTCGGCGCGCTGAAGCGCGCCCGGGAGCTGGAGGCCATCGGCTTCCTGCAGATCACCATGGCCGCGACCGAGAAGATCGGCTGGAGCGGCGGCTTCGGCGTCGTGGCCTGAACCGTCCACGTCGGACGCCGCGCGTCGAACCGGAATCCACCGGGTGACGGGTAGCGGGCGCCGGCCGCGCGGGACGATGATGTGCGGGTGGCCGATCCCGTCGCCGACGTCGCCGCCAGCACACCCGGCCACGCCACGTCCGCGCGGCGCCGGCCCACCCCGCCGGGTCCCCGGGCCACCGGCCCCTGGTGGGTCGCGGCGACCACGACGGCGGTCCTCCTGCTGCTCTCCGGCCGCTACGGCTACCACCGCGACGAGCTCTACTTCCTGCTCTGCGGCCGACACCTCGACTGGGGCTACGTCGACCAGGGCCCACTGGTGCCGGCGCTGGCCCGCCTGGCGGACGCGATCGCGCCGGGCAGCCTGGTGGCGCTGCGCACCCCGTCGGCGGTGATCGGCGGCGCGGCGGTGCTGCTGGTCGCCGCGATCGCCCGCGAGTTCGGCGCCGGGCGCGGCGCGCAGACCTACGCCGCGTTCCTCGCCGCCACGGCCGGCATCGTCCTCGCCGGCGGCCATCTGCTCAGCACCACAAGCGTCGACCTGCTGGTCTGGCTGGCGGCCGCGCTGTGCGCGGCGCGGACGCTGCGCACCGGGGACAGCCGGTGGGCGCTCGGCGTCGGGCTCGCGCTCGGCGTCGGCATGCTCAACAAGCTGCTGCCGGCCCTGCTCGCCGTCGGCCTGCTGGCCGGGCTCCTGATCGCCGGGCCGCGCCGGCTCCTGCGTGACCGGTGGGTGTTCGCCGCCGCCGCGGTCCTCCTGCTGCTCGCCGCGCCCACCCTGCTCTGGCAGGCGGCGCACGGCTTCCCGCAGCTCTCGGTGGCCGCCTCGATCGCCGCCGGCGACAGCTCGTACAGCGGCCGGCTCGACGCGCTCGTCCTCCAGTTCGTCATCATCAGCCCGTTCACGGTGCCGATCTGGGTCGCCGGGCTGGTGACGCTGCTGCGCCGGCCGGCCTGGCGGGAATACCGGGCGTTGGGGTGGGCCTGGCTGGTGGTGGTCGCCGTCGTGCTGATCGCCGGCGGCAAGGGCTACTACGACGCCCCGCTGCTGCTGGTGCTCACCGCCGCCGGGGCGGTCGTCACCGTCGGCTGGGCCGCCCGGGGCCGCCCGCTGCCGCGCCGGGCCCTGCTGACCGTGGGCGGCGCGCTGACCGCCGTCAGCAGTGCGGTGCTGCTGCTGCCGGTGCTGCCCGCCGACCGGCTGCCCGGCTTCGTCGTCGCCGCCAACTACGACGCCGGCGAGACGATCGGGTGGCCCGCCTTCGCCGACTCGGTCGCCGCCGTCCACCGGGGCCTGCCCGCCGACCAGCGGCAGCGCGCCGTCATCCTCACCGCCAACTACGGCGAGGCCGGCGCCGTGGCCCGCTACGGCCCGTCGCGCGGTCTGCCGCCCGCCTACTCGGGCCACAACAGCATGGCCGGCTTCGGCCGCCCGCCGGAGACCGCGGACGTGGTCCTCGCGGTCGGGTTCGCGCGGCCCGACCGGCTGCGCGGCTGGTTCTCCGAGGTCACCCTCGCCGGCCGGGTGGACCAGCGGGTCGAGGTCGACAACGACGAGAACGGCGGGCCGATCTGGCTCTGTCGTGGCCTGCGGCGCCCGTGGGCGGAGATCTGGGACACCGAGGTACGCCACCGCGGGTGACGGGCGACCGAGCCTGCTCCCCGGCGACGGCCGCGCCCACGTCGAGGCCGAGGAGCGACAGGCCGGCCGACAGGTCGCTGAGGCGGCGGGCCCCTACCCGCACCGCGAACGCCTGTCACAGCACTCTGATCTCGGGATCCAGCCCTTCCTCCACCAGCTCGGCCGTACGCTCGGCGGCCGCGGCCCGCCCCTCCCCGCCCACCGGGCTGGCCTGGCTGGCGGGCCGGAAGGACGACTCGATGTCACCGGTGACGCTGCTGTGCCGGCGTGTGCCAGGCATCACGGCTCCAGGTGGGTGAGGTTGAGTTGGGCCAGCCGGTCGGGGTCGGACAGGATGTCGATCGTGGCGATCCTGCTGTCGGAGATCGTGAAGTTCATGACGGAGATCACCTGGTCGTCGATGGTGTTGACCAGGCCGGCGAGGCCGTTGACGAGCGCCGGGTGAGTGGTGGCGCTGGTGGCCATGCGCTGGAAGGTGGCGGCCTGTCCGGCCACGGCCGCGGCGCCGCGGATGACCTTCATGCCGCCGGTGAGCACGCCGCCGTCGGCGCGCAGCACCACGCCAGGGTCGAGGATGGCCAGCAGCGCGTCGAAGTCGCCGCCACGTGCGGCGGCCAGGAACGCGTCCACCACCCGACGCTGCCCGATCAGATCAGGGTCAGGATTCGGGGTCGCACCGCGGACTCGCTGGCGCGCCCGGCTGGCGAGTTTCTTGGCCGCCACGGGTGTGCGGTCCACGATGGGCGCGATCTGCTCGAACGGTAGACCGAACATGTCATGAAGCACGAACGCCAGCCGTTCGGCCGGGTTCAGGGACTCCAGCACGACCAGCAGCGCCAGCCCCACCGAGTCGGCCAGCAGCACTTCCTGCTCCGGGTCGGCGGCATCCGCGCGGCTGACCACCGGATCGGGCAGGCGTTCCTCCAACGGTTCCTCGCGCCGGGACTTGCGGGCGCGGAGCATGTCCAGGCACACCCGGCCGACCACGGTGGTCAGCCAGCCACCGAGATTGTCGATGTCACCCGAGTCCGAGCGTGCCAGCCGCAGCCATGCCTCCTGGACCGCGTCCTCGGCCTCGCTCAGCGAGCCGAGCATGCGGTAGGCGACCGTCTGCAGATGGGTGCGGTGCCCCTGGAACTGGCTGGCCAACTCGTCATGGGATGTCACTTGCATTCCTCTCATGTCAGCCACGTCAGACTGCTGACGCATCAAAGCAGTGAGAGGTGACCGCAGACGCACACGGTCACCTCTGCTCCAGGCCATCCGTCATGCCGGCGATCAACACTCACTGACGAAGGGTTGCCGACGATGAGCAGGATGGATGTCCGCGGAACGGTCGCGGACGGCTTCGAATCGGTGCGCGAGGCGTTCGCCGCAACGGTGGCCGAGCAGGACGGCCAGGCGGGGTCGCAGCTGGCCGTGTACGCGCACGGCCGGCGGGTGGTCGACCTGTGGGCCGGGGACGAGGTGAGCGGTGACACGCTGACCGGGGTCTACTCCTCCACCAAGGGTGCCGCGACGCTGGTGGCGGCGCTGCTGGTACAGGAGGGTGTCCTCGATCTCGACGAGCCGGTGGCCCGGCGATGGCCCGAGTTCGCCGCGGCCGGCAAGGATGGGATCACGCTGCGGGACGTGCTGACTCACCGCTCCGGCGTCATCGGCGTCGACGGCGGGCTGTCAGCGGCCGAGTTGGCCGACGACGCGGTGATCGCGCGCCGCCTGGCCGGGCAGCGGCCGTACTGGCGTCCAGGTTCGGCCTACGGCTATGGCGGGTTCGTCTCGTTCGCCATGGTCAACGAGGTGATCCGGCGGGTGACCGGCCAATCGCTGCAGCAGATCTACGAGGAGCGCATCCGGACCCCGTATGGGCTGGACCTCTACCTGGGGCTGCCCGCAACTGAAGAGGAGCGGTTCCGGCCGATCCAGTGGTGGACGGCGACGCCGGAACAGGAGGCCGCGTTCTGGTCGAACCTGCCCGGCCCGCACAGCATCCTCGGCGTCGGCTACGGGCTCAACAGCACGCCGCCGCTGGACCAGGCCGCCTTCGCCAACACCCGCGTCGTCCGCGCCTCCGGCCAGGCGTCGGCCGGTGGGGTGGGCAGCGCACGCGGCCTGGCCGGCCTGTACGCGGCGGCCGTATGGGGCAGCGACGGACGCCCTCCGCTGCTCGAACCGGACACCGTCGGGGAGTTCTCCATGCTGCACTCCACCGGCGGCGACCTGGTCCGCGGCGACCAGGGCACCTACACGCTCGGGTTTCAGGCCAAGGGCCTGCGGTACGGGTTCCTCAGCGCGAACGCGTTCGGTCACGACGGCTCCGCCGGTTCGGAGTCCTTCGCCGATCCCCGCACCGGCATCGCGTTCGGCTACACCCGCCGCCGATTCGGCTTCGGCTGGTCCTACCCCGAGCACGACCGGCTCGCCGCCGCCGTCCATCGCGCCGCCACCGCCGCCTGAGTAGCCGGCATGATCTCGCATTCCGATACCCGCGACACCCGCCTGCCCCTGCTGGTGATCGCCGCCGCGCAGTTGCTGATGGTGATGGACGGCACCATCGTGACCGTGGGCCTGCCCGTCATCGGAACCGGCCTCGACATCGCCGAGGCCGACCTGGACTGGGTGCTCACCGCCTACGCCCTGGCCTTCGGTGGCCTGCTGCTCGCCGGCGGTCGCGCCGGCGACGTGTTCGGCCGCCGAAGGATGTTCCGCGCCGGACTGGTCGTTTTCCTGGCCGCCTCCCTGCTTGGCGGCCTGGCTGGCAACGGGACCGTGCTGATAGCCGCCCGCGTCCTGCAGGGCGTCGGCGCCGCGATCGTCGCCCCGGCCGCGCTGTCCCTGCTGGCCGACACCTTCCCCGCCGGACCGGCTCGCAACAGGGCGCTCGGCGTCTACGGCGCCATGGGCGGCCTGGGCTCGGTTGCCGGCCTGCTGCTGGGCGGCGCGCTCACCGAGTACTGGGGCTGGCGATGGATCATGTTCGTCAACATCCCCATCGCGCTGCTGGTCCTGGCCGGGACTTTCGCCCTGGTACCCGGCACCCGCGAGCGCGGCGGCCTTGACCTGCCCGGAGCGGGCACGGTGACGCTCGCCCTCGGTGCGCTGGTGTACGCGATCAACCGGGCCGGCTCGCATGGTGTCGGCGACGGGCTCACCGTGGCCTTCGGCGCGATCGCCGTGGCGCTGCTCGTGGTGTTCGCGTCCATCCAGCGCAGCGCGCGCCGCCCGATGCTGCCGTCAGGCGTCCTGGCCGACCGTGGCAGGCTCGGCGCGAATCTGGTCATGCTGCTCATGGGCGCCGGGCAGTTGGCCACCTTCTACTTCCTCACCCTGTACATGCAGACGATCAAGCAGTACTCGCCCATGATCACCGGCATGGCTTACCTGCCGTTCGCCATAGGCATCGGCCTCGGCTCCGGCGTCATCGGTCCCAGACTGCAGGCCCGCACCTCCACGCAGGTCGTTCTGGCGACCGGTATGGCGGTGGCCGCCGCGGCGATGGGCTGGTTCAGCCTGCTGACCCCGGATCAGCACCCCCTGCTCGTGTTGCTGCCCGCGCAGCTCGCCGGCGGCATCGGCCTGGGCGTCGGCTTCGTCGCAGCCACCATCGGCGGCGTCCAGGGTGTCGCATCGCGCGATTCGGGCATCGCCTCCGGCCTGGTCAACACCAGCCAGCAAATCGGCGGCGCCCTCGGCCTGGCCGTCCTGGCTGGCATCGCCGTCACCGCCACCACGAGCCAACCGGTAGGCACGCCCCTGCACGACGCGCTCACCAGCGGCTACACCGTCGGCATGCTCGGCGGGGGCGCCTTCTAGCTGGCGGCGATCCTTGCCGCCGTCCTCCTCCTGCGGCCCCGGCCCACGAACCGGGACACCGAGCCCGCACCGGCGACCCTCGGCAGCACACCCGGATGAATCGCGCGCCCCACCGGTCACCTTCGCCCCATGCGATCCGTCAGAGCAGTGATCCACCACTTGAGATCAGGAGGAACTCCCATGGCCATCACCGAGTCGCGCCTGCCCAACCCCGCCGTGCTCGTCCCCGAACTCAAGGACATCGGCGGCGCCCTGTACAGGGCAACCGGGAACGGCACGATCCCGCAGACCACTATCAGCCTGGTCCAGCTGCGCGCCGGTCAGATCGCCGGCAGCACCTACCTGACCGTCCTGCACACCGGCAACCTACGCAAGGCCGGCGCCACCGAGGAAAGCATTACCGCCGTGGCCTCCTGGCGGGACGCGCCGTACTTCACCGACGCCGAACGCATCGCGCTGGAACTGGTCGAATCCGTGCTCACCCTCAACCCGCGCGGCGAGCGCGTCCCCGACGAGCTCTACGCCCGGGCGTCCGAGCAGTACGACGACAAGGCGCTCGCCACGCTCATCATGGCCATCGGCCAAGTCTGCTTCTTCCTTCCGCTGGCACTCATCGGCAAGCCGCTGCCGGGTGTGTCGCCGGCGGAGCAGTGGAGGCCGTAACGCCCGAAGATGCTCAGGGTGACCACGCGGCGCCCCGGATCCTGTGGATGGCCACCAGCAACTTCTTCAACAACATCATCGAGGATCCTGCCGGCACCACGTGGAACTAGCCGGGTCCGTACCCCTGCACGGCTGCCCCCTCGGGCAGCCGTGCAGGGGCACCGGTACAACAGGTGGGCCCGTCCGTCCGCCGCGCCAACCAGCACCAGCGACCGCTTGGACGCCGGTCAGGCCCGCTGGGCGAGGGCGTCGACCAGGCGGCGGGCGGAGCCGGCCAGGTTCCACTCCTCGGCCAGCGCCAGCAGCCGGTCGGGATCGGCCGGGGCGGCCGGCAGCTCCGTGGCCAGCTCGGGCAGCGGCACGTCGAGGGCGACCCGGACCACCTTCGGGGCGACCGCCAGGTAGTCCCGCGCGCCGGCGAGCTTGGCGCGCAGCCCGGGGGCGAAGCCGGAGCCCGGATCGTCCAGGGCGGCCAGGATGCCCGCGATGTCGCCGTACCGCTCCACGAGGCGGGCGGCCGTCTTCTCGCCCACGCCCGGCACCCCGGGCAGCCCGTCGCTGGGGTCGCCGCGCAGGGCGGCGAAGTCGGCGTAGCGGGCGGCCGGCACGCCGTAGCGGGACCGCACGGCGGCGTCGTCGCAGTCGTCGAGCTTCGCCACGCCCCGCCCGACGTAGAGCAGGCGCACCGGGCGGGCGTCGTCGACGAGCTGGAACAGGTCGCGGTCGCCGGAGACCACCTCGACCGGCGCCGGCTGCGTCACCGACAGGGTGCCCAGCACGTCGTCGGCCTCGTAGCCGGCCGCGCCGACGTGGGTGATGCCGACGGCGTCGAGCACCTCCAGGATCAGCGGCACCTGCGGGGAGAGCGTGTCGGGCACCACCTCGCCGCCCTCGGGCGCCAGCCGGTGCGCCTTGTACGACGGCAGCAGCGCCACCCGCCAGTCGGGCCGCCAGTCGTGGTCCATGGCGCAGACCATGCGGTCGGGCCGGCGGGTGCGGATCAGGGTCGCCAGCATGTCGAGGAACCCGCGCACCGCGTTGACGGGGCTGCCGTCGGCGGCCCGGGCCGCGGACTCGGGGATGCCGAAGAAGGCCCGGAAGTAGAGGCTGGGCGCGTCGATGAGCATGATCGGGGGTCGCTGTGCCACGCCCGACAGCCTGGCACACCGCACCGACGATCGGGGGGCACGGCGCGGGTCAGGGGCGCTCGTCGCTGGAGTAGAGCGTCTCGCGGCGGGCCAGGTACTGCACGGCGTAGCTGGCCACCAGCAGCGCGATCGCCGCCGCCACCTCGATCCAGGCCGCCGTGCCGTCGGCGATCGTCAGGCCGACGAGCAGCAGCGCCAGGCCGGCCACCGCGAGGATCCCCGACCAGAGCAGCCGGCGGCGGCGCGTCGCGGCGCGGTCCTGGTCGGAAGGTGCCACGGCTGTCGGTCCTCTCCGTCGGCGAGGCGCTCGCAGGTACAGGCTATCTGCGCGGGCGCCCGCCCGGGCCGGAAACAGTGCTGCGACCGCGCCGGCCCGGGGCGCAGACTGCCGGTGTGACGTTCCTTCCCGGCCTGACGCTCGGTCGACGGTTCCACGACGAGGTGCTCGCCCCGATCGTGCGCCGGCGCTTTCCCGGCCTGCGCTACGCGGCCGGCCTGCTCGACGGCGGCTCGGAACTGCTCGGGCTGGACACCGTGCGCTCCACCGACCACGACTGGGGGCCGCGCGGGCAGCTCTTCGTCTCGGCGGCCGACGCGTGGCGGATGCCGCGGCTGCACGCCGCGCTGGACGCCGACCTGCCGGCGGAGTTCCTCGGCTGGCCGACCCGGTTCGCCGGCCACGGCCGCCTCGGCGTGGCCGACCCGGCGGGCACCCGGCACGGGGTGCGGATCGACGAGCTGGGCGGTTGGTGGCGCGACCGGCTCGGCTTCGACCCGGGCGCGGGCGTGACCACGGCGGACTGGCTGGCCACCCCGAGCCAGCGGCTGGCGGAGGTGACCGGCGGCGAGGTCTTCCACGACGGCCTCGACGGCGCGCTGACCGGGGCGCGGGCCGCGCTGCGGTGGTACCCGGACGACGTGTGGCGGCACGTGCTCGCCGCCGGGTGGACCCGCGTCGCCCAGGCGGAACACCTGCCCGGCCGCTGTGCCGAGGTCGGCGACGACGTCGGCAGCCGGGTGGTGACCGCCGGGCTGGCGCGGGACGTGATGCGGCTGGGCCTGCTGCTGCGCCGCCACTGGCCGCCGTACGACAAGTGGCTCGGCACGGTGTTCGCCCGGCTGCCCGGCGCGGCGCCCGTGGTCGCGGCCCTGGCCGACGCGCTCGGCCCCGGCGACTGGCCGCGAAGGCAGGACGGGCTGGTGCGGGCGCTGGCGGCGGTCGCCGCGTGGACCGACGACACGGGCCTGGCCGCGCCCGTGCGCGCCCGTCCGCGTCCCTTCCACCGGCGGCCGTTCCTGGTCCTGGACGCCGGGCGGGTCGCCGCCGCGCTGCGCGCCGCCATCACCGACCCGGCGCTGCGGGGGCGTGCGCCGCTCGGCGCGGTCGACCAGTACGTCGACAGCGTGGACCTGCTGACCCACGCCGAACGGGCCCGGCGGCTGGCCGCCGCGCTGCCCGCCGAGCCGGACCCGTCCTGACCGGTCCCCGGGAGGCGGACGTCCGCCAGATCGACCGGCGCGGGGGCGGCGTCGTCCGTCGCGTCGAGTCCGGCGAGCCCAACCTGGCTGACGCCGCCCGGGCCGCCGGTGGAGGGTCCCGGCGTCGCCGGGCGGGCTCGGTCGGAGCCCGAACGAACGTTAAGCTGACGGGGTGGGATCCGAGGAGCTGTACCCGCCGCAGCGGCTGGCCGCCGCGCAGCGCGCCACCGCCGCCGCCGGGCTGGACGCGCTGCTGCTCAGCCCCGGCTCAGACCTGCGCTACCTGACCGGCTACGACGCGCACGCCGGCGAGCGGCTGACCTGCCTGGTGCTGCCCGCCGAGGGCGAGCCGACGCTGATCGTGCCGGCCTTGGAGCGGCCGGCCGCGGAGGCGTCCCCGGCACCGGCCACCGGCGTGCGGATCGTCGACCACGCCGACGGCGTCGACCCGTACCCCCTCGTCACCGCCGCCCTCGGCGGGCCGGTCGCGGCGGTCGGGCTGGCCGACCGGATGTGGGCCGAGCAGGTCCTCGCCCTGCGCGCGGCGCTGCCCGACGCCACCCAGCGGCTGGCCTCCGAGGTGCTGCGCGAGCTGCGGATCCGCAAGTCCCCGGCCGAGGTCGCGGCGCTGGCCGAGGCGGGCGCGGCGATCGACGCGGTGCACGAGGGGATGGGGCGGTGGCTGCGGCCCGGCCGCACCGAGGCGGAGGTCGCCACCGACATCGCCGCGGCGATCCGGGCCGCCGGCCACGTCACCGTGGACTTCGTGATCGTCGCGGCCGGCCCCAACGGCGCCAGCCCGCACCACGGCACCTCCGACCGGCCGATCGGCGCCGGCGAGCCGGTGGTGGTCGACATCGGCGGCACGATGCCCTCGGGCTACCGGTCGGACTGCACCCGCACCTACGTCGCCGGCGGCCGGCCGCCGGCGGAGTTCGTCGACTACTACGCGGTGCTGCACGCCGCCCAGCGCGCGGCGGTGGCCGCCGTCCGCCCCGGGGTGACCGCCGAGGCCGTCGACGCCGCCGCGCGGGAGCCGATCGCCGCCGCCGGCCACGGCCCCGCGTTCCTGCACCGCACCGGCCACGGCATCGGCCTGGACGGCCACGAGGAGCCGTACGTGGTGGCGGGCAACGCCCGGCCGCTGGAGGCGGGGATGGCCTTCTCGATCGAACCGGGCATCTACCACGCGGGCCGGCACGGGGCCCGCATCGAGGACATCGTCGTCTGCACCACGGACGGCGTGCAACGGCTCAACACCACCCCCACGGAGCTCATCGCGCTATGACTGTCGACCGGATCCTCCCCACCGACGAGGCCCACGACCTGCTCGACCTCGCCACCGAACTCGCCGACCGGGAGCTCGCGCCGAAGGCGGCCGGGTTCGAGCAGCGCGCCGAGTTCCCCCGGGAGGTGCTGCGCACCCTCGGCCGGGCCGGCCTGCTCGGCCTGCCGTACGCCGAGGAGCACGGCGGCGCCGCCCAGCCGTACGAGGTCTATCTCCAGGTGCTGGAGATCCTGGCCAGCCGGTGGCTCGCGGTCGCCGAGGCGGTGAGCGTGCACACCCTGTCCTGCTACCCGCTGGCCCAGTTCGGCACCGACGAGCAGCGCAAGCTGCTGCCGGACATGGTCGGCGGCGAGCTGCTCGGCGCGTACTGCCTCTCGGAGCCGCAGGGCGGGTCGGACGCCGCCTCGCTGGCCACGAAGGCGGTGCGCGACGGCGACTCCTACGTGGTGACGGGCACCAAGGCGTGGATCACGCACGCCCGGGTCGCGGACTTCTACAACATCTTCTGCCGCACCGGCGGTCCCGGCCCGAAGGGCATCTCCTGCCTGCTCGCCGACCGGGGCACGCCGGGCATCGCCCCGCAGGCGGCGGAGCGGACGATGGGCCTGCACGCCTCGCCGGTGGCGCAGATCGCCTTCGACGACGCCCGGGTGCCGGCGGAGCGGCTGATCGGCGGGGAGGGGATGGGCTTCACCATCGCCATGTCCGCCCTGGACTCGGGGCGCCTCGGCATCGCCGCCTGCGCGGTCGGGCTGGCCCAGGCGGCGCTGGACTACGCGGTCGGCTACGCCCGGGAGCGCCAGCAGTTCGGCAGGGCGATCATCGACTTCCAGGGGCTGGGCTTCACCCTCGCCGACATGGCCACCCAGGTCTCCGCCGCCCGGGCCCTGACGCTGGCCGCGGCCCGGCTGCGCGACGCCGGCCGGCCGTACTCGACCGAGGCGGCGAAGGCGAAGCTCTTCGCCACCGACGTCGCGATGCGGGTCACCACCGACGCGGTGCAGGTGCTCGGCGGCGCCGGCTACGTGGCGGACCACCCGGTGGAGCGCTACATGCGCGAGGCCAAGGTGTTGCAGATCGTCGAGGGCACCAACCAGATCCAGCGGCTGGTCATCTCGCGGGCGCTGGCGAAGGGCTGACGACGGGGCGCCGCGCCGGCACGCAGCGTACGCCGCGTCGTGCCGGCGGGGGTCCGTCGTCGCAGCCGGGCGGTTTTCCCGGTAGGTTGCACGCCGTGGAGGAGATCGACCGTGCCATCGTCGCCGCGCTGACCGCTGACGGTCGGCTGTCGTACACGGACCTCGCGGAGAAGGTGGGCCTGTCGGTGTCCGCCGTGCACCAGCGGGTGCGCCGGCTGGAACAGCGCGGCGTCATCAAGGGGTACGCGGCGCGGGTCTCCTTCGAGGCCCTGGACCTGCCGTTGACGGCGTTCGTGGCGATCCGGCCGTTCGACCCGTCGCAGCCGGACGACGCCCCGGAGCGGCTGGCCCACCTGCCGGAGATCGACTCGTGCTACTCCGTGGCGGGGGAGGACTTCTACCTGCTACTGGTGCGGGTGGCCAGCCCGGCCGACCTGGAGCGGGTGCTCCAGGAGATCCGGACGGCGGCGAACGTGACGACCCGCACGACGGTGGTGCTGTCGACCCCGTACGAGAACCGGCCGCCGAAGATCAGTGCCGAGCCCCCGGCTCGGGCGCGGTCCCGGGCGCCGGGGGAACCGGCTGGTTCCACCGCAGGATGACCCGCCGGCCGTGCTCGTGGCCGAGCACGCTGACGGTGGCGGTGTCCAGCCGCAGCAGCCCGCCGGCCGACGGCGGCAGGCCCACCCAGCGGGCGCCGAGCACCCGCAGGCTGTGGCCGTGCCCGACGAGGGCCACGGTGCCCCGGTCGAGCAGGGGGTGGATCCGGGCCAGCACGCTGTCGAGCCGCTCGCCGACCTCGCTGGGGGACTCCCCGCCGGGGCAGCCGTCGGCCCAGAGGTTCCAGCTGGGGTGGTCGTCGTGGATGTCGGCGGAGGTGCGCCCCTCGTAGTCGCCGTAGTGCCACTCGGCGAGGTCGTCGTCGGTCCCGGTGACGGCGAGCCCGGCGAGCTGTGCGGTGTGCAGCGCCCGGGCGCGGGGGCTGGTCAGGACCGCGGCGAAGCGCCGGCCGGCGAGGAACCGGCCGAGGGCGCGGGCCTGCCGCTCGCCGTCGGGGGTGAGCGGCAGGTCGGTGTACGAGGTGTGCCGGCGGCTGGCGCTCCAGGTGGTCTCGCCGTGCCGGATCAGCAGGAGGTCGCCCATCGGCCCAGTCAACCAGACGAGCGGCACCCCCGTTCACCTAGTGTCCTAGGATGCCTTAGCGGGTGTGCGGTGCCGCACCCCGGAACGGTTTCCCGGCGACGACGTCGGGCACCCGGGCGGGGAGCGTCGGGGAGGCCCTCGACGGGCGCACGAGCAGAGGAGGCGACATGAGCTTCACCGACAAGGCGAAGAGCAAGGTCGAGCAGCTGACCGGGGCGGCCAAGGAGCGGATCGGCGACGTCAGCGGCGACGAGCGGATGCGCGGCGAGGGCGCCACGCAGCAGCGGGACGCGCGTGCCCGCCAGGCCGGCGAGCGCGTGAAGGACGCCGGCCGCGACGTGCGGGACGCCTTCACGAAGTGACGCGTGGTTCGCGGTGCGGCCCCCGGCGCGTTCCGGGGGCCGCACCGCGTCAGGATCAGCGGCGTCCTCTTCGACGCTGCTGCGTTCGGGCGGGAGCGGGCGCCGGGGCGTGAACGCGTGCCATTCTCATCGACAGTTGTCACCGTCTGTCTGGAGGATGTCCCGTATGCGATCTCGGTTGCTTTCCAGCGCGTCCGCACTGGCGCTCGTCGTGGGCGGCTCGGTGCTGGCGCTGATGCCCGCCAGCCCGGCCAGCGCGCACTGCTCCGGCCACGGCACCCACCCGGACCTGTACAGCGGGGGTGCCATCTCGTTCGGCAACGGAAGCAACATCCGGGCGTACCCGCACATCGACTGCGCCAGCCGGGGTCTCGGTTACCCGGGCCAGGGGATCGACGTCCACTGCGCGACCTACACCAACGCGCTCTGGATCTTCCTCCGCAACACGTCGACCGGTGTCAACGGGTGGTCCCGGCTGGACGCGCTCAACGTCTCGCAGCCCACCACCATCGCCGACTGTTCGAGCGCGGCCGCCACCACGCACCGGGTGGCCTGAGCGGCGGAAACGCGTCACCCCCGGGCCGGCGGGCGGCTCCGGGGGTGACGGGTGTCGGCGGGTCAGTCCTCGATGCGGTGGTCGGCCCACCACTTCTGCCCGGTCTCGGGCAGGGTGTCGATCGGGTCGTAGTAGGCGTAGCGCTTGTTGAGCGCCTCGGCGTCGGCGGACTCGATGGAGGTGCGGTAGTTCTTCGTCCAGTAGGAGATGCCGCGCTCGCGGTCGTACTCGGTGAGCATGTGCACCCAGCGCTTGCCGACGAAGGGGACGTCGCAGACGATGCGCGGGGTGGCGTAGCCGGGCAGGTAGCCCATGATGTCGTGCTGGAGCTGCTGGGCGTGCCAGACCGGGACCCGCCAGTGCTCGGCGTTGGGGATCATGTCGCACATGTAGAAGTAGTACGGCAGGATGCCGGCCTCGCCCTGGAGGGCGAAGCAGAGGTCGAGCAGGTCGGGGGCGGTGGCGTTGACGCCGCGCATGAGCACGCCCTGGTTGCGGACGTCGCGTACGCCGACGTCGAGGGCCGTCTGGGCGGCCTTGGCGACCAGCGGGGTGAGCGACTGGGCGTGGTTGACGTGGGTGTGGATGGCGAGGTTGACGCCGCGGCGGGCGGCGGTGCGGGCGACGCGTTCGAGGCCCTCGACGACGTCGGGCTGGAGCCAGTGCTGGGGCAGGCCCATGAGGGCCTTGGTGGCGAGCCGGATGTCGCGGACGGTCTCCAGTTCGAGCAGCCGCATCAGGTAGGACTCGAGGTTGCGCCACGGGACGTTGGCCACGTCGCCGCCGGAGACGACGACGTCGCGGACGCCGGGGTGGGCCTTGAGGTAGCTGATGTGGGCGTCGTAGCGGTCGACGGGCTTGAGGCTGAGCTTGAGCTTGTCGACGGCGGGGGTGGAGTTGCCGACGAGGTCCATGCGGGTGCAGTGGCCGCAGTACTGCGGGCAGGTGGAGAGCAGTTCGGCGAGGACCTTGGTGGGGTAGCGGTGGGTGAGGCCCTCGGCGACCCACATGTCGTGTTCGTGCAGTGAGTCGCGGCTGGCGTACGGGTGGGAGGGCCAGTCGGTGCGCCGGTCGGAGGCGACGGGGATCATGTAGCGCCGGACGGGGTCGGCGAGGAACGCCTCGGTGGTCATCGGGGCGAACGGCACCATGGTGTTGAGCATCTGCGGCGGCACCAGCATGGACATGGTGGCCAGGGCCTTCTGGTCGGCCTCGAGGTCGGCGTAGAAGGTCTCGTCGACGAGGTCGCCGAGGACTGCGCGCAGCTGCTTGATGTTCTTGACGCAGTTGACGCGCTGCCACTGGGCGTTCTCCCACTGGTCGCGGGTGACGTGGCGCCAGCCGGGGAAGCGGGTCCAGTCGGGTTCGACGAGGGGCGCGCGGCGGTATTCGTAGGGCTGTCCGGCGGTGGGGGTCGCGACCGGCGTGGAGCGGGGCGCAGGGATGGTCTCCACCGGTTGGGTCTGGGTCACGGCCCCTCCTCGAAGTGGTGCGGTTGATCAGCGGTTCCGAAGGCTACTGGAAAATATGCGGTGAAGAAATTAGTCTGCCGGAAGTTTTCCCGCTACGCGAGCCCTGGCCGGGGCTTCGGGCGGCTTTGACAGGGGAGGTCGGCGTGACGTCACCGGTGGGTCTGCACCGCGTTGTCGAACCGGCGGGGGTGCTGCCGCAGGCGGCGTGGCGGTTGGACGCGCGCCCGGAGATCGCGGCGAACGAGGTGCGCATCCGGGTGGAGCGGCTGAACCTGGACGCGGCGAGCTTCCGGCAGTTGTGGGAGAAGCACGGCGGCGACGGTGACGCGGTCCGCGCCGAGGTCCTGGAGATCGTGTCGACCCGGGGGAAGATGCAGAACCCGGTGACCGGGTCCGGTGGCATGTTGATCGGCACGGTGGAGGAGGCGGGGCGGCGTTCCCCGCTGGGGTTGAAGGCGGGGGAGCGGGTGGCGACGTTGGTGTCGCTGACGCTGACGCCGCTGACGATCCTCGACGGGTTGGCGCGCTGGGACGGGCGCAGCGAGCAGGTGCCGTGCGACGGGTACGCGATCCTGTTCGCGCGGTCGATCGCGGCGGTGCTGCCGGCGGATCTGGATCCGCAGTTGTCGCTGGCGGTGCTGGACGTGTGCGGGGCGCCGGCGTTGACGGCGCGGGTGGTGTCGGGGTATGTGGCGGATCGGGAGCGGGCGGGGGATCCGTCGCCGGTGCGGGTGGCGGTGATCGGGGGCGCGGGCAAGAGCGGGTCGCTGTCGCTGGCGGCGGCGCGGCGGGCGGGCGCCGGCCGTACGGTCGGGGTGGTGCCGGTGGTGGCGGAGCGTGACGCGCTGGCGGCGGCGGGTCTGGCGGACGCGGTGGCGTTGGCCGACGCGCGGGATCCGGTGGCGTTGTCGACGGCGGTGACGACGGCGTTGGGGGCGCCGGCGGACGTGACGGTGGTGTGCGTGGACGTGCCGGGTTGCGAGCACGGGGCGGTGCTGGCGACGGCCGACGGCGGCACGGTGGTGTTCTTCTCGATGGCGACGAGTTTCGCGGCGGCGGCGTTGGGCGCGGAGGGCCTGGCGGCGGACGTGACGATGCTGGTCGGCAACGGCTACGTGCCGGGGCACGCGGAGTTGGCGTTGGGGTTGTTGCGGTCGGAGCCGGGGGTCCGGGGGTTGTTCGAGTCGCGGTTGGCGGCAGACTGACTGTCATGACGAACCCCTCGACTCTGTACCGCGGCGGTGTGCTGCACTGTCCGGCTGATCCGCGTGCGACGGCGCTGCTGGTGCGTGACGGCAGGATCGCGTGGCTGGGGGTGGACGGGGACGCGCCGGCCGCCGACCGGGTGGTGGATCTGGACGGGGCGTTGGTGACGCCGGCGTTCGTGGACGCGCACGTGCACGCGACGGACACGGGGTTGGCGTTGTCGGGGCTGGATCTGTCGGCGGTGCGGTCGGCGGGGCAGTTGCTGGACGCGGTGGCGGCGTTCGCGGCGGTGTTGCCGGCGGACGCGGTGGTGTTGGGGCACGGCTGGGACGAGTCGGGTTGGGTGGCGCCGGAGTTGCCGGACGCGGCGGCGCTGGATCGGGCGGCCGGGGGGCGGCGGGTCTATCTGTCGCAGGCGTCGATCCATTCGGCGCTGGTGTCGGCGGCGTTGCTGGCGGCGTGTCCGCGGGTGGTGTCGGCGGCGGGTTACGCGGCGTCGGGTTGGTTGCGGCGTGACGCGCACCACGTGGTGCGGGCGGCGGCGTTCGCGTCGGTGACGCGGGCGCAGCGGGTGGCGGCGCAGCGGGCGGCGTTGGGGCACGCGGCGTCGCTGGGCATCGCGGCGGTGCACGAGTGTGGTGGTCCGGAGATCTCCGACGAGGAGGACTTCACGGGGCTGCTGGCGCTGTCGGGGGCTGGTGTGGCGGAGGTGTACGGGTACTGGGGTGAGCTGGGGGGTGCGGCGCGGGCCCGGGAGTTGGGTGCGGTGGGTGCGGGGGGTGACCTGTTCGCGGACGGTGCGTTGGGGTCGCGTACGGCGCACGTGTCGCGGGACTACCTGGACGGCGAGGGTGGTTGCGGGCACGGTTACCTGTCGGCGGAGCAGGTGCGGGATCATCTGCTGGACTGTGCGGCGCACGGCATGCAGGGCGGGTTCCACGCGATCGGTGACGCGGCGATCTCGACGGTGCTGGAGGGTTTCGCGGGTGCGGCGCGGCGGCTGGGCACGGAGCGGGTGCGGGCGGCGCGGCACCGGGTCGAGCACGCGGAGATCATGGACAAGCGGTTGATCGCGGGGTTCGTGGAGTACGGGATCGTGGCGAGCATGCAGCCGGCGTTCGACCGGTTGTGGGGTGGTGCGGGCCGGATGTACGAGTCGCGGTTGGGGCTGGACCGGTCGTTGGAGTCGAACCCGATGGGGGCGATGCACGGCGTGGGGGTGGCGTTGGCGTTCGGGTCGGATTCGCCGGTGACGCCGCTGGATCCGTGGGGTTCGGTGCGGGCGGCGGTGTGGCATCACAACCCGACGCAGCGGATGAGTGTGCGGGCGGCGTTCGCGGCGCACACCCGTGGCGGGTGGCGGGCGGTGCACCTGGACAACGAGGGTGTGTTGGCGTTGGGGGCGCCGGCGACGTTCGCGGTGTGGTCGACGCCGGCGGGGGTGGACCGTGGTCTGCCGGTGCTGCTGGCCGACGAGGTGGAGGCGCGGGGTCCGCAGGATCCGACGCCGTTGCCGGTGTGCCGGCGCACGGTGTTGCGCGGTGACGTGATCTACGAGGAAGGGTCTGCGTGAGCATCCATCGGTACGGTGCGGGCGGGTGCGCCTTCGCCGGGTGTGGCGGGGTGAGGGCGTGACGGGAAAGCTTGATCTGGATCCGCGGTTGGTGGCGCGGGCGCGGGAGTTGGCGCGCCGGGCGGGGCAGCCGGTGGTGGATCTGGCGCGCAGCCACACGACGGTGTCGGTGGAGCGGGCGGTGTTGCGGTTGGCGGGGGTGACGGGCGCCGATCCGGACGGCATTCCGTGGGTGAACCGGCTCGTGGACGCGGTGGTCGCGGACGTGGGGTTGGGGCACGGGGTGGCGGTGCCGGTGTTCGACGCGTTGGCGCGGGAGCAGATCGGTGACGTGACGTTGCTGGCGCAGAAGGCGGCGGCGGGGTCGGTGCGGTTCGAGGTGCCGTCGGGGAAGGCGGCGACGGCGGCGCGGAAGGCGGCGCGGAAGGCCGTGGCGGCCGGTGTCCGGCTGGTCGACCGGCGCCGCGTCGAGCGGGAGCGTCTGGTCAAGCGGTACGGGGATCCGAAGCAGCGGCCGTGGATCTACCTGATCGTGGCGACGGGCGACATCTACGAGGACATTCCGCAGGCGCAGGCGGCGGCGCGGGCCGGCGCGGACGTCATCGCGGTGATCCGGTCGACGGGGCAGTCGCTGTTGGACTACGTGCCGGAGGGCGCGACGCGGGAGGGGTTCGCGGGCACGTACGCGACGCAGGAGAACTTCCGGTTGATGCGGGCGGCGTTGGACGCCTCGTCGAAGGAGTTGGGCCGGTACGTGCGGCTGACGAACTACGCGTCGGGTCTGTGCATGCCGGAGATGGCGACCCTCGCCGGCCTGGAGCGGCTCGACATGATGCTCAACGATTCGATGTACGGGATCCTGTTCCGGGACATCAATCCGATCCGCACGTTCGTGGACCAGCGGTTCTCGCGGCAGGTGCACGCGCGGGCGGGGATCATCATCAACACCGGTGAGGACAACTACCTGACCACCGCGGACGCGGTGGACGAGGCGCACACGGTGACGGTGTCGCAGCTGCTCAACGAGTTCTTCGCGCACGAGGCGGGGCTGGCGGACTGGCAGTTGGGGCTGGGGCACGCGTTCGAGATCAACCCGGATGTGCCGGAGTCGTTGCGGTTGGAGTTGGCGCACGCGTTGCTGGCGCGGGAGTTGTTCCCGGACGCGCCGTTGAAGTGGATGCCGCCGACGAAGCACATGACCGGTGACGTGTTCCGGGGCAACCTGCTGGACGGGTTCTTCAACCTGGTGGGCACGATGACCGGTCAGGGCATCCTGCTGGTGGGGATGATGACGGAGGCGGTGGTGACGCCGTGGTTGTCGGACCGGGACATCGCCCTGCAGAACGTGCGGTACGTGTTGGGTGCGGCGGGCGGGTTGCGCGAGGACTTCGTGCCGGCGCCGGGCGGGTTCATCCAGCAGCGGGCCAACCGGGTGCTGTCGGAGGCGGTGGACCTGTTGGAGCGCATCGGTGAGCAGTCGTTGTTGACGGCGATCGCCGAGGGCACGTTCGGGATCATGAAGCGGCCGGCGGACCGGGGCAAGGGTCTGGCGGGGGTGGCGCGGCACGAGGCCGACTACTTCAACCCGGCCACGGAGATCCTGGAAGGGTCGGCCGCATGAGCGCCGTGGAAGCTGGCGGCGGGGCCGCCGAGAAGAGGATCGTGCGGCCGTACGGGGACACCACCGGCGACGGCATGGTGCAGGTGTCGTTCACGTTGCCGGTGCCGCACGACAAGCGGGCCGAGGGCGCGGCGGTGCAGTTGGCGAACAAGATGGGCATCGATCCGGCGATGCTGGTGCACGCCAAGCCGATCGGTGAGGGTTTCACCTTCTTCGTGGTGTACGGGCGGGTGAACCACCTGGTGGACACCTCGGCGGTGCAGGTGGTGGAGCGTGACTTTCCGCTGCTGAGCGCCAAGGAGGTCAACGCGGTGGTGAAGCAGAGGTTGCGGCGCAAGCTGTCGGTGGTGGGCGCGTGCATCGGCACGGACGCGCACACGGTGGGCATCGACGCGATCCTCAACGTCAAGGGCATCGCGGGGGAGAAGGGCCTGGAGTACTACCGGGAGTTGAAGGTCACCAACCTGGGCGCGCAGGTGAGCGTGCCGGAGCTGGTGGAGGCGGCCCGGGCGGAGCGGGCCGACGCGGTGCTGGTGTCGCAGGTGGTGACGCAGCGCGACGCGCACCTGCACAACACGCGGGAGATGTCGGCGGCGTTCCGTGAGGCGATGCCGGCCGGGCGGCGGCCGCTGCTGATCGTGGGTGGGCCGCGGTTCGACGAGACGATGGCCGGCGAGTTGGGGGTGGACCGCATCTTCGGTCGGGGCACCACGCCGGGCGAGGTGGCGAGCTACCTGGTGCACGCGTTGATCACGGAGAAGAAGGCGAAGGCATGAGTGATTCCCGGGTCGGTCTGACGGTCACCCACCGGCGGTACGTGCCGTACTCGCACGCCCACTACGCGGGCAACCTGGTCGACGGGGCGTACGCGTTGGGGTTGTTCGGGGACGTGGCGACGGAGGTGTGCATCCGCACCGACGGCGACGAGGGGTTGTTCGCGTCGTACTCGGACGTGCAGTTCCGCAGCGCCATGAAGGCGGGCGACGTGTTGGAGGTGACGGCGACGGTGACCCGGGTGGGCACCCGCAGCCGCACGATCGACTTCGAGGCGCGGGTGGTGTGCCGGGGCCGCCCGGATCGGGGTGAGTCGGCGGCGGAGGTCCTCGACAGCCCGATCGTGGCGGTCACGGCGACCGGCACGGTGGTCGTTCCGCCGGTGGCGTGAGGTACGCGGTCTGCGCCGACGTCGGGTCCACGTACACGAAGGTGGCGGTGGTGGATCTCGACGGCGGCGCGTTGGTGGCGGCGGCGTCGGCGCCCACGACGGTCGGCACGGACGTGCTGCACGGCCTGGACGCGGCGGTCGGCGCGGCCACCGCCGGCGTGGGGGTGCGGGACGTCCCGTGGTACGTGTGTTCGTCGGCGGGTGGTGGGCTGCGGTTGGCCGTGGTCGGCTACGAGCATCTGGTGACCGCGCAGGCGGGCCGGCGGGTGGGTCTGTCGGCGGGCGCGAACGTGGTGCACGTGGCGGCGGGGCGGCTCGGCGCGGCGGGCCTGACGGCGTTGCGGGCGGCCCGCCCGGACGTGGTGCTGCTGGTCGGCGGCACCGACGGCGGGGACGCGGAGACGTTGACGCACAACGCGACGCGGCTGGCGAGGGCCCGCTGGCGGGTGCCGGTGGTGCTCGCCGGCAACGTCGACGTCCGCGCCGACCTGCACGCCCTGCTGGCCGGCGCGGGGGTGCCGGTGACGGTGGCCGACAACGTGCTACCCCGCATCGGGGTGTTGGCGCCGGCGTCGGCGCGGGCGGCGATCCGGGAGGTGTTCCTGCGGCACGTCATCGGCGGCAAGCGGCTGTCGCGGGGGTCGCGGTTCGCGCGGCTGGTGCGGGCGGCCACGCCCGACGCGGTGTTGACGGGTGTGGAGGTGCTCGCCGACGCCCTCGGCGGTGACCTGGTGGTGGTGGACGTCGGTGGCGCCACGACCGACGTGTATTCGGTGCTGACGCCGGACGAGCGGGCCAGCGGGCCGGGCCGGGAGGTGGCGGGTTCGCTGTGGCGGGCGCGCACCGTCGAGGGTGACCTGGGCATGCGGTGGAGCGCGCCGGGGGTGGTGCGGGCCGCCGTCGAGGAGCGGCTGCTGGGCGACGCGGAGCGCGACGGTCTGGCGGCCGCGGCGGCGGTGCGGGCCGGCGATCCGGGGTTCCTGCCGGCGGGGGACGCCGACCGGGCGGTGGACGCCCGGATCGCGGCGCTGGCGGCGACGGTGGCGTTGCGGCGGCACGCGCGGGGCGCGGCGACGGGGGAGCGGGCCGGCCGGGACCTGCGGGACGTGCGGCTGCTGGTCGGGTCGGGCGGGGTGCTGCGGCACGCGGCGCCGGCCGACGCGGCGGGCGTGCTCCGCGCGGTGTTGGCCGACCACGCGGGCGGGTGGCCGCTGCCACGGGCGGCCCGGCCGGTCGTCGACGTCGACTACGTGCTGGCCGCCGGTGGGTTGCTGGCCGCCGAGCATCCGGCGGCGGCGGGGGCGCTGCTGCGTCGCCACCTGGCCACGGATTGAGACTCGCCGACGCGACACGCCGTGGTGCAACACACGACAGGCCGGGGTGGGTTGACAGCGGCGGGGGTCCACGCCGTACCGTCTTTGAGTCCTACTACGGGAAGCGGCTGTTGTTCGCTTCGTCCCTTCGTCCGCTGGCCGAGCGACATGCAGTGCGTCGCGGCGGCCAGGTCCAGCGGGCGGGGGTCGGCGGGGCGGCGCGAACCGGCCGCGGTTACCGGTGTACGGGCAGGGTGAGGTGCACGGCCAGTAGACAACGGCCAGGCGGGGGCAGCCAGTCCACGTCGGGTCGGTCCGAAGGTCGGCGCAGCTCATTCTCGCCCCACCGGCCGGGAAGGGCCTGGGAGCATCGGGGCGCGGCGCGAGCCGCGCCCCGATTTTCGTTCCCGCCCCGGCAGGGGCGTCGGGGCGTGCGGCCGGTTGGGTCTTCCGGGCCCGGTGGTGTCCTGCGTCGCGGTGCCGGCGTCCGGGCGTGGCGGCGGCGTCAGCGGGCCCGGTGGTGTGGTGCGCCGCGGAGCGGGTGCGGGCGTGGCGGGTGCGGCGTCAGGTGGCGGTCGGGGCGCGGTAGGCGTCGAGCTGGTCGGCGAGGCGGTGCGGCTGGCTCAGGGCGACGAGGTGCCCGCCGGGCAGCACGTCGACGTCGACGCCGAGGCGTTCGCGGGCGAGGCGGCGCTGGAAGTCGGCGGGGAAGAACCGGTCGTCGCGGCCGGTGACGACGCGGGTGGGCACGTCGGGCCAGCGGCGCAGCGGGTTGGGGCGGGTGAACACCGCCGCCGACTCGGCGGGCGCGTCGGCGGTGATCCGGGCCACCACCGCCTCGGGCACGTCGTGGAAGAAGTCGACCGCCGGGTCGACGTGGTCGCCGGGCGGGCGGCCCTGGGCGGCGGCGTACGCGGCACGGGCCCGCGCGTGGCCGGTCGCCTCCCACCACTGCCCGGGCGTCTCGCCGGGGGCGGGGATCATCGGGTTGACCAGGACGAGCATCGTCACCCTCGGGTCGTCGGCGACCAGCGCGGCGGTGAACGCGCCGAGGGACTGGGCGACCAGCGTCACGTCGCGGCGCGCACCGATCGCGGCGCGGACGGTGTCGGCGTACTCGGGCAGGGCGGCGGTGTCGTCGGCGGCGGGCAGGTCCACCGCGACGACGTCCCGGCCGCGGCGGCGCAACTCGTCGGCGAGCAGGTGCCAGTAGTCGGCGCTGCCGCCCGCGCCGGGGACCAGCACGTAGCTCACGAGCGGCCCCGGGTGGCGAAGTCGTCGGCGCTGCCGCCGCCGGGGAAACGGGTGGTGAAGTCCAGCACCCCCACCCACGTCGGGCGCAGGCCGATGCGGGCCATCCGCACCGGCTGGCCGTCCGTCTCGGCGAGCACGGCGTCGACCTGTTCCTGCCCGCCGTGGCGGTGGTGGGCGGCGAGGTATTCGGGGGCGAGGCCGTCGACGTCGGTGACGGTGACGGGGCCGCGCAGCAGCAGCACCTGCGGCGGCGTGGCGGTGGTGTCGATGGTGACGGCGACCTGGGGTCGCGCCCGCAGATGGCTGATCTTGTGGGCGCCGGCGAAGGTGCAGAAGACCACCTCGTCGCCGGTGAAGTGGAACAGCATCGGCAGCACCCGGGGTGTGTCGTCGGGCGCGACGTAGGCCACGCGGGCCAGTTCCGGCGAGGCCAGCAGCCGCCGGGCCACCGGATGGTCGAGCAGTCGTACGTCGCCCTGGGGCAGGGCGGTGGTCGCGGTCATGGCGCCTCCCTCGAACGGTTCACTCCTACATTAGGAGTTGTCACTTCGCGTGTGCAAGCGGTTTCGCTACGCTTGTCGGGTGCGTTCCTACGACGATCTGTGCGGGCTGGCCCGCGCGCTGGCCGTGGTCGGCGAACGCTGGGCGCTGCTGGTCGTCCGGGAGTTGCTGCTCGGGCCGAAACGCTTCTCCGACCTCAGCCGAGGGCTGCCCACGATGAGCCAGAACGTGCTGTCCGCGCGGCTGCGCGAGCTGGAGCGGGCGGGCGTGGTGACCCGCCGCGTCCTCGGGCCCCCGGCCAGCGCCCGCGTGTACGAGCTCACCCCGCGCGGCCGGGAGCTGGAGGAGAGCCTGCTGGCGCTGGGCCGGTGGGGCAGCCGTCAGCCGCTGCCCGCCACCGGCCAGTTGAGCGTCGACGCCCTGATGCTGGCCCTGCGCACCACGTACGACCCCGACCCGGCCGCGGGCCCGCAGCCGCCGGTGGGGCTGCGGCTGGGCGTCGACCGGTTCGTCGCCGAGGCGGGCCCGGCCGGGCTGCGCGTCACCCGGGGCGCCGGGGAGCGCTGCGCCGCCGCCGTCGACACCGACCCGCGCACCCTGCTGGAGGTCGTCTACGGCTACCTGCCCCGCGACGAGGCCGAACGCCGCGGCGCGCTGCGCGTCACCGGCGAGCGGCGGGCCGCCGAACGGTTCCTCGGCAGCTTCACCCGCCCGGTCACCACCGGCGACGCCGGTGCGGCGCCGGCCGCCGGGTAGCCTTCCGCGGTGTGATCGAGGAGAGGTGCCCGTGACGACCGTGGACAGCAGCCAGCCGCGCGCCGACGCCCCACGCGTGCCCGACACGGCGCCGCGCCCGCTGCCGCTGCGGGTGGCCGTGCCGCTGGCGGTGGCCGCCGGGCTGGCGCTGCTCGCGGCGTTCCCCCCGTACGGGGTGTGGCCGCTGGCGCCGGTCGGGGTGGCGCTGCTGGCCGTGGCGACGCACCGCCGCCGCGTACGGGCCGGCGCCGGGCTGGGCTTCCTCACCGGGGTGGCGCTGTTCGCGCCGCTGCTGAGCTGGACGAACCTGCACACCGGCTACCTGCCGTGGGCGCTGCTGTCGCTGTTGCAGGCCGGCTACCTGGCGCTGCTCGGCGCGGCGGGCGCGTACGCGTCCCCGCTGGCCGACCGGCTGCGGTGGGCCTGGCCGGCGCTGACCGGCGTGCTGTGGGTGGGGCAGGAGGCGCTGCGCGACCGCACCCCGTTCGGCGGGTTCCCGTGGGGGCGGCTGGCGTTCAGCCAGGACGGCTCGCCGCTGCTGCGGCTGGCCGCGCTGGGCGGCGCGCCGCTGGTGACCTTCGCGGTGGCGCTCGCCGGTGGGCTGCTCGCCGCCGCGCTGTGGTGGGCCCGGGACGGGCGGCGGCGCTGGGCGCCGGTCGCCGGGCTGACCGCCGGGGCGGTCGCGCTGCCCGTCGTGGGGCTGTTGGTGCCGGTGGCCGCCGCCGGCGACGGCGACGCCGTCACCGTGGCGATCGTGCAGGGCAACGTGCCCCGGCTGGGGCTGGACTTCAACGCCCAACGCAAGGCGGTGCTCGGCAACCACGTCGACGCCACCGTCGAGCTGGCCGGGCAGGTGGCGGCCGGCACGCAGCGCCGTCCCGACCTGGTGGTGTGGCCGGAGAACTCCAGCGACATCGACCCGCTGCGCGACGCCGACGCCGGCGCCCAGATCTCCCGGGCCGCCGACGCGATCGGCGCCCCGATCCTCGTCGGCGCGGTGCTGCGCGGCCCCGACGACGGCGAGGTCCGCAACGCCGGGATCCTGTGGCGGCCCGGCGCCGGCCCCGACCTGGGGCAGGTCTACACCAAGCGGCACCCCGTGCCGTTCGCCGAGTACGTGCCGATGCGCGACCTGGCGCGCATGGTCAGCAAGCAGGTCGACCGGGTACGCGCCGACTTCGTGCCCGGCACCGAGCCGGGCGTGGTGCGCGCCGGCGCGGCCGTGCTCGGCGACGTGATCTGCTTCGAGGTCGCCTACGACGAGGTGGTCCGCGACACCGTCACCGGCGGGGCGCAGCTGCTGGTGGTGCAGACCAACAACGCCACCTTCGACGTGTCCGAGGCGCGTCAGCAGTTGGCCATGGTGCGGCTGCGGGCGGTCGAGCACGGCCGGCCGGCGTTGATGGCCTCGACGGTCGGAGTGTCCGGGTTCGTTGCCCCCGACGGGCGGGTAAGCGACGCCACCGGGTTCAACACCCGAGCGGTCGTGGTGCGGCAGCTGCGCCTGGACGACGGGCGCACCCTGGCCACCCGGGTCGGCCTGTGGCCCGAGGCGGCGCTGGCGACCCTGGCGGTGGCGGCCCTGGTCGGCGCGGCGGTGCTGCGCCGCCGGCACCGCGCCGGATGACACCAGCCGGTCCGCCGGCGGAGGGGGAAGCGACGGTGGGCGAGACGACCGGCACCCGAGGACCGGACCCCGGCCAGCCGGGGGTGGGTCGGGTGCTCGTGGTGATCCCGACCTACGACGAGGCCGACAACGTGGCGCGGATCGTGACGCGGGTGCGCCGCGCCGCCCCGGCGGTGGAGATCCTCGTCGCCGACGACAACAGCCCCGACGGCACCGGCGCGGTCGCCGACGCCCTTTCCGCCGCCGACCCCCGGGTGCACGTGCTGCACCGCGAGGGCAAGCAGGGGCTCGGCGCGGCCTACCTGGCCGGGTTCGCGTGGGCCCGGGAGCGCGGCTTCGACGCCGTGGTGGAGATGGACGCCGACGGTTCGCACGCCCCGGAGGACCTGCCCGCGCTGCTGGCGGCCGCCCGCGACGCCGACGTGGTGATCGGCTCCCGCTGGACGCGCGGCGCGCGGCTGGTGAACTGGCCGCTGCGGCGGCTGCTGCTGTCGCGCTGCGGGAACATGTACGCGCGGCTGGCGCTGGGCATGCCGGTGTCCGACGCCACCGGCGGCTACCGGGTGTACCGGCTGTCCGCCCTCGACGAGATCGACCTGGCGTCGGTGTGCTCGCAGGGCTACTCGTTCCAGGTGGAGCTGTCGCGGCTGGCGCACCGGGCCGGGGCGCGCATCGTCGAGGTGCCGATCACGTTCACCGAGCGGGAACGCGGCACCAGCAAGATGAGCCCGCTGATCATCGCCGAGGCGCTGTGGCGGATCACCGCGTGGGGCCTGCAGGACCGGCGTACGGCGGTGCGGCGCGGCCTGCACGGCACCCCCACCGGTCAGGTGCGGTGGCCCTGAGCCCGGGCGTGTCATGCTGGACGGAACGCCTGCGCGGACCGACCGCACCGCAGGCGTCGCGGATGGCGGATGAGGTGAGATGCGCCGAGGACTGAAGTACGTTCCGCTGGGCCTGCTGCTGGCGGTGCTGCTGGAGCTGGCGGTGTTCGTCGCGGTGGGCCGGGCGATCGGGTTCGGCTCGGCGCTGCTGGTGGTGTTCGCGGCGTCGCTGCTGGGGCTGGTGCTGCTGCGCCGCGAGGGGATGCGTGCCTGGCGCGGCTTCCGGGCCGCCGTGGAGGCCGGTCAGCCGCCGGGCCGGCAGGTCACCGACGGGCTCGTCGGGCTGGTCGGCGCGCTGCTGCTGGCGGCCCCGGGCCTGGTCAGCGGCCTGGTGGGGCTGTTGCTGCTGGTGCCGCCGGTGCGCCGGCTGGCCCGCGGCGGCGTGCGGCGTGCCGCCGAGCGCCGGGTGTCGTCGATGGTCGCCGGTGACCTGTTCGGGCCCCGCCGGGTGCGGGTGCGCCGAGGCGCGCCACAGCCCACGCCCGCCGCGACGGCGCAGCCGCCGGTCGTGGTCGACGGGGGCCGCGCCATCGAGGGCGAGATCGTCGAACCCGGCCGCAACTGACCCGCCTCGGCAGCGGCCGGTCCTGGCCCCGGAAACGGGCGCCAGCGGCCGGAACCGGACAGCAGGGCGGGCGACCCCATCCCGGCGGCGGACGAACCGGAACAGCACACGACGGCGCCCCGGGAGCGTGGCTCCCGGGGCGCCGTGACGTGCGGTGCGGGTCAGGCGCGACCGCGGCGGGTGCGGACCTCCTGCAGCCGCTCGGCCAGGATGTCCTCCAGCTCGGCGATCGAACGCCGCTCCAGCAGCATGTCCCAGTGGGTGCGCGGCGGCTTGGCCTTCTTCTGCTCCGGCTCGCTGCCGTCGACCAGCCGGGCGACGCTGCCGTCGAACTTGCACTCCCAGGTCGTGGGGACCTCGGCGTCGACGGCGAACGGGACCTCGAACTGGTGACCCTTGGCGCAGAGGTACTCGCGGGTCTGGCGCGGCGCGAGCTCCGTGTTGCGGTCGGATTCGTAGCTGACCGCGCCCAGCCGGCTCCCGCGCAGCATCCGCTCGCCCATATCGACTTCCCCTCGTTCGTGGTGCTGGTCTTCTCTGTGTAACGGTCCGTTCCCGCCGGGCCATTCCCGCCCGGAGCGCTCGCGCGCCGCCGGGTGAGCCTGCACAAGGGTAGCCGGCCATGCCAGCCGCCCGGCGGGGTCGCCCCCGGGCCGGGTCGGTTGGGTGGAGTGTTTCCGCTGCCAACGGGGATGTTAACCGCCCCGAGCAAGCGGAGGTCGCGATGGTCGGTGACGCGCCGGTGGAGTCCCGGCCGCCCTCCGGGCGGACGTTCCTCGGTCACCCGAGGGCCCTGTCCACCCTCTTCCTCACCGAGATGTGGGAGCGGTTCAGCTTCTACGGCATGCGGGCGATCCTGGTGCTGTACCTGACCGCGTCGGTGGCCGACGACGGGCAGGCGATGAGCGAGGCCAGCGCCAGCGCCGTCTACGGCACCTACAACGCCATGGTCTACCTGATGGCGCTGCCGGGCGGCTGGGTGGCCGACCGGCTCCTCGGCGCGCGGCGCAGCGTGCTGTGGGGCGGCGTGGTCATCGCCGCCGGGCACTACGTGATGGCGATCCCCACCCGGTGGAGCGTCTTCGCGGGCATGGCGCTGATCGTGCTCGGCACGGGCCTGCTCAAGCCCAACATCTCGACGATGGTCGGCGACCTCTACGACCGGGACTCCCCGCGCCGCGACGCCGGCTTCTCGATCTTCTACATGGGCATCAACCTCGGCGCGTTCATCGCGCCGCTGATCACCGGCTACCTCGGCGAGAAGGTCAACTGGCATCTCGGCTTCGGGGCCGCCGCGATCGGGATGACCCTCGGCGTGCTGCAGTACGTGCTGGGCCGGCGCAACCTCGGCGACGCCGGCGCGCGCCCCGCCGACCCGCTGCTCGGCGCCGACCGCCGCCGCGCGCTGACGCGCGTCGGCGCGGTCACCGCCCTGGTCGTGGTCGCGGTCGCCGGCCTCGCCGTGGCCGGGGCGTTCACCGTCGACACCGTGGTCAACCTGCTGACCGTCGCCACCGTGCTGATCACCGTCGGCTACTTCGTGCGGATCATGGTGGACCGGGAGCTGAGCGCCACCGAACGCAGCCGGATGAAGGCGTACGTGTGGCTGTTCGTCTTCGCCGCCTCGTTCTGGTTGATCTACGACCAGGCGGGGTCGGTGCTGAACATCTTCGCCGCCGACAACACCGACCGCGACGTCGCCGGGTTCACCTTCCCCGCCTCGTGGTTGCAGTCGGTCAACCCGATCCTGATCATCATCGGGGCGCCGCTGTTCGCGTTGCTGTGGCTGCGGCTGGGCCACCGGGTCTCCACCCCGACGAAGTTCGCCGTCGGGCTGGTGCTCAACGGCCTGTCGTTCGTGCTGATGGCCGCCGCCGCGCAGGCCGCCGTCGGCGGCGACCTGGTCTCGCCGTGGTGGCTCGTGGCCGTGTACGCCATCCAGGTCGCCGGCGAGCTGTCGCTGAGCCCCGTCGGGCTGTCGGCCACCACGAAGCTGGCGCCGGTGAAGTACGCGAGTCAGATGATGGGGCTGTGGTTCCTCGCCACCGCTGTCGGCGACGCGATCGGCGGGCAGGTGGCCCGGCTGGCCGACACCTGGCCGGAGCCGACGTACTTCCTCACCTTCGGGGCCGCCTCGGTGGCCCTCGGCCTCGGCGCGGTGATGTTCTCCCGGCACATCCGGGGCCTGATGGTCGGCATCCACTGATCGCGCGACCCGCCCGCCGGCCCTCGGCGGCACCCGCGACCCGCCCGCCGGCGCGAGCTGCGCCGGCCCTCGGCGGCACCCGCGGCCGGCCCGGGCGGGGCGCGGCGGCCGCGGGCGCGGGGGGGGGGGTGGGCCGCCGCTGCCGCGGGCGGATGGCGCCCGGTCCGTGCTCAAGGCGC